>JAPUIR010000399.1 GCA_027296805.1 Chloroflexota bacterium
CCCGCGGGAGGCGCCCAAGCGAGTCCGGACGGTGCAAGCGGACGCGCAGCCAGCCCGGTGAAGATCCCTCCCGAGCCGCTCGCCGAACGCTGTGCCCCGAGGCGCAGCCAGTAAGCGGAGCCGGTCGCCCTCCGTTACCACGGGGCCGAACGGTGACGGCCGTTCGCTGAGCGCCTCTCCCGTGTGGGGAGGAAGCAGGGTGGTACCGCGGACTCACGTCCGTCCCTGATCGGGGGCGGACGTTTTTTTGTCCCCGCGAGACCCTGCGCTCCCGGTTGGGCGCTGGAAACGAGGTGCATATGTCGACGCAGGCAGGCTTCCGCCCGGTGGGCAGCCAGATGCCGATCCGCGAGCTGGAGGAGCGGATCCGCGAAGGATGGCGCGAGCGGGAGATCTTCCGTCGCTCCGTGGAGGAGCGGCCGTCGGACAAGATCTACTCGTTCTACGAGGGGCCGCCCACGGCGAACGGTGCGCCGGGGGTGCACCACATTCTCTCGCGCGTGTTCAAGGACATTTTTCCGCGCTACAAGACGATGCGCGGCTATCGGGTGCCGCGCAAGGGCGGCTGGGACACGCATGGACTGCCGGTGGAGTTGGAGGTGGAGCGGGAGTTGGGGCTGAAGTCGAAGGGGGAGATCGAGGAGTACGGGATCGCAGAGTTCAACGCCCGTTGTCGTGAGTCGGTGATGCGCTACGTGGAGCAGTGGGAGGACATGACGGAGCGGATCGCGTTCTGGGTGGACATGGAGGATGCCTACCGGACGTACGACCCCGACTACGTGGAGTCGTGCTGGTGGATCTTCAAGTCGCTGTGGGACGCGGGCTTGATCTATGAAGCGCGGCGGACGACGCCGCACTGTCCGCGCTGCGAGACATCGCTCTCGTCGCACGAGCTGTCACTGGGCTACGAGGATGATGTGGCCGACCCCAGCGTGACGGTCAAGTTCCTGGCCCAGCCGGAGTCGTTGCCGGCCTCGCTGGCCGGCTTCGACGGCAAGACGTATCTGCTGGCCTGGACGACGACGCCCTGGACGCTGCCGGGGAATTCCGCGCTGGCGGTGTCGGCGGACGCAACGTACGTGGTGGTGCGCGACGAGACGGGAGACCGTTTGGTGCTGGCGCAGGAGGTGCTGAAGGCGACGTTCGCGGGGCTGAGCGAGGAAACGCCGTCTCCGGAGCTGACGCTGTCGGGGCGAGAGCTGGTGGGGGTGACCTACGAGGGGCTGTACGAGCCCGCGTCGTGGGGGGTGCCGGTGCAAACGTTCGACGAGTCGCGGCTGATCGTGTGGCAGCCGGAGCAGGGCGAGCCCCCGGCGCGGCGCGTGGTGGCGGCGGACTTCGTCTCGATGGAGGAGGGGACCGGGATCGTGCACATCGCGCCGGCGTTCGGGATCGACGACTACACGCTGGGGCGGGAGGAAGGCTTGCTGTTCATCCAACCCGTGGATCTGCGGGGCTTGATGAGCGGGCCGGACGGGCCCTGGTTCGGGCAGTTCGTGAAGGACGCGGATCCGCTGATCCTGGAGGATCTGGCAACCCGCGGGCTGCTGTTGAAGCAAGAGACGATCCGGCACACTTATCCGTTCTGCTGGCGCTGCGGGACGCCGCTGCTCTACTACGCGAAGCCCTCGTGGTACATCGCGACGACGCAGGTGGCGGCGTCGTTGCAGCAGTCCAACGAAGAGCTGATGTCGTGGTACCCGGAGCATGTGAAGCACGGGCGCTACGGCGACTGGATCGCGAACAACGTGGACTGGGCGGTAAGCCGGGAACGGTATTGGGGGACGCCGCTGCCGTTTTGGCGCTGCGTGGACTGCGATGAGGTCGACGCGGTGGGGTCGTTCGCGGAGCTGCGCGAGCGAGCCACGGGCGAGGTCGACCTGAGCGACCCACACCGACCGTACGTGGACGCGATCGAGATCCCGTGCGCGGGCTGTGGTGGTGTCATGCGTCGGGTGCCGGAGGTGGCGGACGCCTGGTTCGACAGCGGAGCGATGCCCTACGCGCAGTGGCACTACCCGTTCGAGAACGCGGAGACGTTCGCCGAGCGGTTCCCAGCCGATTTCATCTGTGAGGCGGTCGATCAGACGCGGGGCTGGTTCTATTCGCTGCACGCGGAGGCGGTCTTGCTGCACGCGGCGGAGCAGACGCCGACGCCGGTGTCGTACCGCAACGTGATTTCGCTGGGGCACATCCTGGACGCCAACGGCGAGAAGATGAGCAAGACCAAGGGGAACGTCGTGGACCCTTGGTCGGTGCTGGACGAGCACGGGGCGGACGCGACGCGCTGGTACATGTACACGGCGTCGCCACCGGGCAATCCGCGAAGGTTCAGCACGGAGTTGGTGGGGGAGGCGCAGCGCAAGTTCCTGCTGACGCTGTGGAACACGTACTCGTTCTTCGTGACCTACGCGAATATCGATGGGTTCGATCCGAGCAGCGAGCCACCCTCGGAGCGGCCGGATCTCGATCGCTGGATCCGCAGTGCGCTGCATCAGTTGGTGGAGGAGGTGACGGATCAGCTCGATCACTACGACCCGATGAACTCGGCGCGGGCGATCGAGGGCTTCGTGGAGGAGTTGAGCAACTGGTACGTGCGTCGCAGCCGGCGGCGGTTTTGGAAGTCGGACGACGACGCAGACAAGGCGTCGGCGTATCACACGCTGTACGAGTGCCTGCTGACGCTGTCGCGGCTACTGGCGCCGTACACCCCCTACGTGGCAGAGGAGATCTACCAGAACCTGGCGACGGAGGCGGCTCTTTCGGCGGCGGAGTCCGTGCACTTGGCGACGTGGCCGGAGGCGGATGCGGCGTCGATCGACGTTGAGCTGAACCGGTCGATGAGGCTGATCCAGCGGCTGGCGTCGCTGGGGCGGGCCGCGCGCAGCAAGGCCGGCGTGAAGGTACGTCAGCCGTTGCCGGAGGTGCTGGTGGGGGTGGCGGACGAGGCGGAAGCGGCGCTGGTGCGGAGGCACGAGTGGATGTTGCTGGAGGAGCTGAACGTCAAGGCGCTGCGGTTCGTGGACGCATCGGCGGAGCTGGTGAGCTACGTGATCAAGCCGAACCTGCCCCTGCTGGGGCCGCGGCTGGGGAAAGAGGTGGGGAAGCTGCGGAGCGCCCTGCAGTCGTTGGAGCCGGAGATGGCGGGGCAGATCGCGCAGGCGGCGCGGGCGGGGGAGGCGATCGAGGTGGCAGGCTTCTCGCTGACGGGAGAGGACCTGTTGATCGAGACGGCGCAGCGGTCGGGGGCGGCGACGGCGCAGGAGGCCGGCTACACGGTGGCGATGGTGACAGAGACGACGCCGGCACTGGAGCGCGAGGGGTTGGCGCGGGAGATCGTGCACTTGGTGCAGGGGGCGCGACGGTCGGCGGGGTTCGAGGTGTCGGACCGGATCGATCTCTGGCTCTCGTCGGAGAGCGAGACGCTGAGGGAGGCCCTGACGGAGTGGGCAGAGCACATCCAGGCGGAGACGTTGGCGCTGACGTTGTCGCAGGACGCGGCGCCGTCCGACGCGACGCGCAGCGAAGATGTGATCGAGGGAGCGGCAGTCGTGGTGGGCGTGAGGCTGGCGTCGGGCTGAGACGGCGCTGCTAGAGGAGGGGCTAGACTTCCGCAGTCGTCAGCAGCGCGAGCATCGAGTGTGCCCGTTGAGGAGGTTCTATGCCCAGGTTGCGAGAGGTTCGAAAAGCAGACGCGACGCCCGAGGTCGTGGCGATGTACGAGCGGCTGTTCGGAGATCGCGACCCCGTGGAAGAGCCGGGCACGGCGACGGGCACGCCGGGTGATTGGTGGACGGTGTTCGCGCTGGTGCCGGACATCTTCGATCACGCGACGCGGGGCTTCGGCTTGTTCAACTCGCCGGACCGGAAGCTGGCGCCGGTCTATCGGGAGTTGGGGCTGACGCGGGCGGGGTACGCGCGGGGCAGCAAGTTCGTGTTCTCGCAACACTGCAAGGCAGCGCGCGCGGCGGGCGTACGCGACGATCAGGTGGAGGCGATCCCCTCCTGGACAAGCGCAATGGACCGCTTCGACGCGCAGGAGCGGGCGGTCCTGGCTTATGTGGACGATTTGATCGTGGCCGCCGGGCGGGTGGGGGACGGGACTTTCGCGGCGCTGCAGGAGCACTTCAGCGACGAGGAGATCTTGGAGCTGACGTACGCCGTGGCCACGTACGGGCTGCACGCGATGATGTGCCGCGCGCTGCGGCTGGAGTACGACAACGTCCCGGAGCGGATCGTCGAGGAGCCCATGCCTGGCGAGGCGGAGCGGGACGTGATGTCGGACATCTCTCGCTAGGGGTCCGGCGCGTCGTCCGGCGCGGGTTCGGGGCTTGGCGGAGAGGCGGGCTGACCGGTCTCGGCGGGCTCAGTGGTGGTGCGGCGGCGGACCTCATCGACGCGGCGGGCGCTGCGGGCGGCGCGCTCTCCGGTGTCCT
>JAPUIR010000004.1 GCA_027296805.1 Chloroflexota bacterium
TTGCGCATGACCAGCGCCGACGCCGCCGCCGGATACGCCCAGCCCAGATTCGCCGTCAGGTTCACGTCTTGCAGCTGCCGGCAGGCGCCTTCCGTCGGGCCCGGCGTCTCGTAGTCGTACGTGTGCTGCCGTGTCCCGTCCGGCCCCACCGGGCAGTAGTCGTCGATCTCCCCGCGCAGCTGCCGCACGTTCTCGATCACCATGTTCATCCCATGCGTGTAGACCTCGCAGAGATGGCCGCCGCTCGTGTTGTTCGGTCGTTCGCCGCCCAACTGGATCGCCCCACTCGTGATGTACTCGCCAATCTCGCCCGGCGGACAGAAGCCGTAGTCCTGCAACTGCAGCGCCGTCGTGAACGTGAACGCGTCGTACGACCCGGTCGCGTCCATCTCCTCGGGACCGTGCCCGGAGTTGGGCCAGATCAGATCCTTCGCGTAGTACGCCGCCACCCGCGAAACGGGACCGTACTGGTAGTGCAACGTGATGTCGTTGCCCGGCTTGCAGCAGCGCCCCACCACGCCCAGGATCCGGGCCGGCGTGTGGCGGTAGTCGTACGCCCGCTCCGCCCGCGTCACGATGATCGCCGTGCCGTTGTCGGTCTCTACGCAGCAGTCCAGCAGATGGAGTGGCTTCACGATCATGCGACTGTTCAGCACGTCGTCCACCGACATCCGCTGTTTGTAGTACGCCTTCGGGTTCTGCGACGCATGGCGGCTGTGCGCCACCTTCACCTGGGCCAGTTGGGCAGGCGTCAGGTTGTAGTCGTACATCGCCCGCATGAACGTCTGGCTGAAGTTCTGCCCCGCGCTGAACCAGCCGTAGACCGCGTTGTGGAGTCGGTCGCCGCCGAGCGGCGCTCGCGCCCGCGCGCCTGTCCCGCCGATCCGCACCTCCGAGTACCCGTTCATCGCCCGATAGATCACGACGGTCTTGCACATCCCCGCCTCGATCGCGCCAATCGCCAGCCCCACCAAGTTCTCCGTGCTCGATCCGCCCCCGTAGATGTCCGTGTAGAAGTTCAGCCGGATGCCCAGGTCCGCCGCCACTGCCGGCGACGGTGTCGAGTCGTTGCCCGAATACGACATCATCCCGTCCACCTCGTCCGGCCGGATCCCCGCATCCTCCATCGCGTTGCGGATTGCCCAAGTCGCGAGCTTCCGCGTGGTCACCCCGGATCCGCGCGTGTACTCGGTCTCACCGATCCCGATGATCGCGTACTTGTCGCGCAGATACTTCGGAGCCGTCGTGTCGACGTCGGTCGTCATCGTCTCTCCCCCGTTCGTGAACTCGATAGCAAGCCTGCGGGCGCGAGGCTAGCGCATCGTCCACTTACGGGCTCCACTCGCCCGGTATGCTGCGCTCGCTCAGCAAGCACCTCAGCGACAGGGGACCCCACATGGCCGAACGCGTCCAAGTCGAGCGCAGCCAGGACGGTACCGACAACCTCTTCGAAGCCATCTACTCCCAGCGTGCAATCCGACGCTTCAAGCCCGACCCAGTCCCCGACGAGGTGCTGCTGGCGATCCTGGAGGCGGCGACCAAGGCTCCCAGCGGCAGCAACACCCAAGCGTGGGCGTTCCTGATCGTGCAGGACGCCGAGAAGCGCGCGGCGATGGCGGGCTTCCTCCGTTCCGCGTTCGAGGGCGACGCGGAGTTCCAGGAGCGGTTCGCGAAGGTGGACGAAATCGAAGATCCGTCCCAGCGTCGGATGCTGCAGGGTGCGCGCGGCCTGTTGCTGGCGCTCGACAAGGCCCCGGTGCTGCTCGTGCCCTGCCTGCACCACGCGGAGTCGCCGGCGCCCCAAGGCTTGCTGGCCGGCAGCTCGATCTACGGGGCGATCCAAAACCTGCAGCTCGCCGCGCGGGCACACGGCCTGGGCACCGTGCTGACGACGTTCCAGCGCAGCTTTGAAGTCGAACTGCGCGACCTCCTCGGCATCCCCGACGAGGCTCGCCCCGTCGCCCTCATCCCCCTCGGCTACCCCGACGGCTGGTTCGGGCCCACCAACCGCAACCCCATCGAATCCGTCGTCCACTGGGATGCGTGGGGGAATCAGCCGGGGGGATAGCCCCTGGCAGGGACGCGTTGACTCAGGTCTGCAGCGGGACCCTCTCCGCTAGGGCCCCGCGGCCAGGGCCCGCGGCCAGGGCCCCGCGGCCAGGGCATGCCGCCGGTGTCTACGGCTTGAACTCATCCGCGCCGATGTCCCAGGCCGCTCCCTGCGGACGGCTGTCGCCCTCGAAGTCGACGGCGGGCACGCTTCCCACAGGGGTGCCGGCGTCCCGGGCGCAGGTGTCGGCAGCCGTGAGATGGAAGTCCGGGCTGTTGATGTTCACGAAGAGCGGATCGCAGCTGCGGGAGTTGCCATCGCCGCCGGACTGGTTGCGCCAGCCGGCCAGATCGGTGCCGCTCCCGTCGTTCCAACCGAAACGCGCGCTGGGGGGGAAGACGTTGAAGTTCGAGTCCCACGCGTTGGGCGCATACTCGGTGGTGATGGCACGATCGCCGCTGCTGCCGGCGAAGATGTTGTTACGGATCAGGAACCGGTTCTGGCGGTTGGACTGGCCCGGATCGTCAATGTAGATCGCGGCATCATCCGCGGCGCCGTAGAACGTGTTGCCCACGATCGTGATAGTCCCGGGCTGGGATCCACTGTCGGTGCCGGTGCCGATGTCGATGAACCTCTTGACGCCGGGGAAGGAGACGAAGACGTTGTTCGTGATCGTGACGTCCTCCACCGCTGCGCTGGCAGCCGCGGCGCCGCCGCGGACATCGATCGGGACAACGCCGCCGTTCCAACCCGGCCAGCGGTTGATGTAGAGGTTCGAATCGATCGTGATGTTCTTGACCGGGCGCGGCGCCGAGGTACAGGAGTTACTGGACTCGGGCTGGAGGTTCGACGCCTGCTTGAAATCGATGAACGTGTTGTTGCGGATGACCCAATCCTGCGAGCACTGCGCCGGTCCCAAGCCCACCGCTCCCGCTTGTCCGCCGCCGGTGCGGGGGATCCAGGCGTTGACGTTTACGTCCCAGACGCTGTCGAGCCACTCCAAGTGATCGATGTAGCCCCAGATCTTGGCGAGAACCACGCCGGCGACGCCGTTGTTCGCGCATTGACCGCCCGCGGAGTTGTCGGCGTCGCAGCCATGGGCCTTGTAGCTGATGTTCTGGAAGCGGAAGTATTGCGCCTGGCTGTTTCCATCCACTTGGCCGCCCCCGCGCGCGAAGTAGCCCCCCGTCTCCAGCGATTCGATGTTAATCACCGCCAGGTAGCGGAAGTTCTGGATGTTGAAGAAGTTGATCGTCTGCAGGCCACCGTGAGCCGCGCGATCGCGGTTGATGTTGAGCAAGGAGAGGTCGTGCAGGTAGAGATGGCTGCGGTCACTGAACACGTTGGGCTTGAGCAAGCCGCCCTTCGTGCTGGACAAAGAATCCCGCCCGTAGCTGTCGACAGTGAAGTGCGCGAGCTCGTAATAGCTATTATCCGTGCCCGCGTTGAACTGGAACGTACGCGCCACGCCGTTGCCGTTGGGCAGACCATCGCGGTCGCCGTGCAGCACGGCGATGTCATCCGTATCGAACGGCGGATACTGCCCGTCGTTGTCGAAGTCCCAGCCGATCAGCATGGCCGGGTTGTTGGGGAACTCAAAAGCCCATTGCTCGCTGCCGCTGGGCGGCTTGACGCGGACGCCGGGGATGCCCGCCACCGAGGGCGTGAAACGCGGCTCATAGCAGATTCCACGGAAGACGATGATGTCCTCGGCGCCGTCGCCGGGGCCGTCCAGTTGGGAATCGGCGAAGGTGATGGTGGCATAGGGATTCTGGGGTGAGCCATCGCCGGTGGAGTCGGAGCCGCCGCCGCACCAGACGTAAACGATGTCTTCGTTGATCCCGTCGCCGTCCGGATCGAGCGTCACGCCGTCGCCGATGTTGCAATCGGCCGGCTCGCCGATGATGCCGTTGTCGTTGAGATCGAAGCCGCAGGGGCGCGGCTGGTAACCGCGGTCGTCGCCGCCGCCACCGGTGCCGCCGCCACCACCACCGTCGCCGCCGCCACCACCGTCGTCGCCACCACCCCCGCCGCCGCCGCCACCGTCGCCGCCGCCACCGTCGCCGCCGCCACCGTCGTCGCCGCCACCGCCGCCGCCACCGCCGCCATCACCACCGGAGGGGGGTGGGGGCGCTGGGAACCCGATCAGCACCCAGTAAGCGCGGCCGGACTCCACCCGCGCGAGCGTGTTCAGGGACGCCGGGATCTCTTCGACAGCCGAAACGAAAGCCTGGCGCAGATCATCCCAGCCGAAGATGGCACGCGCCTGGAAGAAAAAGAGCGCGTCGCCGGCAGAAACGCCGCTGGCGGTCCAGCTGGCCAGGTAGAAGCCCGGCGCGCCTGTAACCGGCCCGACGGGGGTGATCGGAGGGGTGGGCCACTGCAGCGTGCCATCGAGGCGCACCCAGAGGCCGTCGCCGGCCCGGACGAAGCTGAGGGAGTTGGCGAACGCGGGCGCGCCCCGCCGCCACGATTCAAAGCTGCGTTGGGTGGCGTTCCAGCGGTGGATCGACTGCACCAAGGGCAACGCGGCGACCAACTCTTGCGGCGTGCCGTCCGCCGGGGCGGCGACCAGAGCCCACGGTCCACGGATGGTCAGTGTTCCGCCCTGCCCGTGCGCGATCGGATTGGCGATCGCCAGCAGCGTGATCGCCAGCAACGCAAAGGCAAAGAGCACCGATGTCCGGCGACGCAGGAGCTTTGGCACGC
>JAPUIR010000040.1 GCA_027296805.1 Chloroflexota bacterium
GAGAACGTCCCCCCAGTCCTCGATGCGGCCGATGTCGAACGGATGAAGACTGGCGCTTAGTCGCCTGACCCCGTCACCAATCGCACCGATTCCCCGCTCTTCTGCCCCACGACCATGGCAACGCCCTGCGGAAGCGCGACGGCGCCGGCCGGAGTCGCCATAGCGGGCAGAGCTGAGTCGCGATCCGCTCGCAGCGCGCCCGAGCGCGCCAAAGCCCCGTACGCCGCCGTCCCCACCGCCACGACAACCAGCACGGCGATTCCCGCCACGACCAAAATCTGACGCTCACCGATCGCGTCGGCGAGTATGCCCGTGGGCAGCGACAGCACGCCCTGGACGCCGAACGCCAGCATCGTCAGCGACATCACGCGCCCAAAAAAGGCCGGACTCGTATTGGCCATGATCAAGGAGTTGTTGATCAACATGAAGCCCGAGATGCCCGGTCCCATCACCACCATCGCCAGCAAGGCGAACCCAAAGCTGGGCGCCGCCGAAAGCAGGAGGAAACCGATCCCAAGCAACGCGCCGCAGCCCAGCATCAGCGGCCAGGCCCACTTCGTGCCCACCATGCCGGCCAGGCCCACACTGACGACCAACGCGGCCACCGCGTTGACCGTGAGAATCAGCCCGATGTCCGTCGCCTCGCGGTCCAGGTGTCGCTCCAACAAGGCCGGGAGCACGATCTGGAAGGCGAACCCGATCACGACGATCGCAAGGAACAGCAGCATCAGGACCCGCAAGGCGCTATGCCGCGCCACGTAGCTCACCCCGGCACGCAACTCCGTCGTCACGGCGCGGCGCTCATGTTTGGGCTTGGACTTGGTCGGGGGCAGGATGTAGACGGTCAGCAGGACAATGCCGAACAGCGACGCCATGAAGATGTAGGTGCCGCCGGCTCCGATCGCGGCGGAGCCGATCATCAGACCAGCGAGCAACGGCGCCCCGACGCGGCTGATGTTCATCGCGAGCTGGCCCAGCGCGACCGCGTTGGCGAGATTCCGCGGCGGGACCATCTCGCCCACCCAGGCTTGGCGGGCGGGTCCCAAGAAGGTGAAGGCCAAGCCCATAACCGCGGTCAGGAGCGTGAGCCAAATGATCGTCATTCCGCCCAGCACGATCAGGAGCCCCGTGCCGAACAACGACGCCGCCACAATCATCTGGCCGACAAAGACCAACGGGCGCTTCGAGACGCGGTCCGCGATCACGCCGCCCATCGGCCCCAAGATCACCATGGAGGCGCCGAATCCCAACGCCACCAAACCCACGGCGCTGTTCGTCCCTTCCAGCTCGAAGGCGACAACGGCCTGCACGGTGAACGACATCATGAACGCGAGCATCGAGAACATGGAGCCCGTCCAGAGGATGCGGTAGTTCGGATCCTGCAACGAGACGAACGTCGTTTGGTACCAGCGGCGGATCATGCAGCCATGTTACCCGTCGAGCGAATCATTCGCCCGTTCGTAAGTATTCACGGACGCATCGAACGCGGCGCATCGAGCCTGACCCGCGCGTGAGCTAGCCTTTCGCGCCACGGAGGAGCCCACCATGAGTGAACCGACGATCCTGCTGGACGGCCTGATGTTCCCGGAGGGCCCGCGCTGGCACGACGGCCGCCTCTGGTTCTCCGATATGCACGCCCGCGAAGTTGTGGCCGTGGACGAGTCGGGAGCCCGCGAGACGATCGTCGAGGTCCCCAACGACCCGTCGGGGCTGGGCTGGCTGCCCGACGGCGATCTGCTTGTCGTCTCCATGCGCGACCGGCGCCTGCTGCGGTTCGACGGCACCACGCTGCAAGAGCACGCCGACCTCAGCCCGCTCGCGCCTTTCTACTGCAACGACATGGTGGTCGACGAGCGAGGCCGCGCCTACGTGGGCAACTTCGGCTTCGACCTGCACGCCGGCGAGACCCTCGCTTCGACGAACCTGATCCTGGTCGAGCCCGACGGACGAGCCCGTGAGGTCGCCGACGATCTCATGTTCCCCAACGGCGCCGTGATCACGCCCGACGCCCAGACTCTGATCGTGGCTGAGTCAGGCGCTCAGCGACTCACAGCGTTCGCGATCGGAGCCGATGGATCGCTCAGCGACCGTCGCATCTGGGCCGAGCTCGGCACCGTGCCGGACGGGATCTCGTTGGACGCCGAGGGCTCTATTTGGGTCGCAGTGCCCACTACCCCCGGCGCCTTCGTTCACGTCGCCGAGGGCGGCGAGGTAAAACAGCGTATCGAGTTGGAGGAACACGGGGGCTTCGCCTGCATGCTGGGCGGCGACGACGGGAGGACGCTCTTCCTGCTCGAAGCGAGGACAAGCAATCCCGCCGAGATCGAAGGTCCAGGCAACGGTCGCATCCGCACCGTCCCGGTCGACGTGCCGCGCGCGGGCTGGCCCTGAGCGGCCAGCCTTGAACGGACTGGCCTCAGCCGCTCTGCTCGCTCGTGGGCGCGCCGCGACGGCGCAAGTCGTAGCCCATCATCAGTAGGTCGCGCCGCTCGCCTTCCAGGGTCATCACGTATCCCGGCAGGAGCGCGATCGACTCGAAGCCAAGGCCGCGGAACACGGATTGTGCTCCGACCTGGTCCTGCGTCATCTGCGCGGTCAGCATCTCCAGGCCAAGCGTATCCGCGATAGAGAACGTCTCCTCCGCCAAGAACCGCCCCAACCCTTGCGAACGCGTCTCGGGCGAAACGATCACGCGAATTTGCCCCAGGTGCCGGGTCCAGTTGGCGGCGCTGTGCAAGAGCGACGCCTCCCCTAGCAGCTTGCCCTCCGCCCAAGCGAGGATCGTCACGGTGCGATGCCGGGCGATGTCCTCAAGCCAGCGATCGACGGCGTCGGGGTCCGTCACGTCGTTGCGCAGGTAGAGCAGATCGTCGGGCGGCAGCGCGCGGGCGAAAGCCACAAAGGGGTCGCGGTCCTGCGGGCGCATGAGCCGCATTTCGAACTTCAAGCCGGAGCGCAAAGACCCTTGCCGCGGATAGCGGCGCTCTACCAATGCCGTCTGCTGGGCTCGTGTCTCGGCGAGAGAGGCCATGACGATGCCTTTCCGGCTCGCGTTCATCCCGTCCGCTGGGGGAATTGTGGCGTCTGCGAAGCAGCGCGCCAATGCCTCCGACGGGCACCCTCGTTATGATGCCA
>JAPUIR010000400.1 GCA_027296805.1 Chloroflexota bacterium
CCTGGTGGCGGTGCAGCGGTTGACGGAGGCGGTCTACGCCGCGCCGCTGCCGTGGCAGGACGGGGCGATCGTGGAGGTGGAGACGACGTCGGCGTCGAGCCGGGGCTTCGCGCAAGAGTTTCAGATCCGGTCGGCGGCGAGTGGTGTACGGATCGCGACGATCACGCATCGCTGGGTGTGGCTCGATACGACGTCGGGAAAGGGAGTCGAGGTGCCGGAGGACGTGCAGCGGCGGCTGTTGTCGCTCTAGCCGGCGGTGTCCCGGGCGGCCTCGAGGAGCATCTCCAGGGCGCGGTCGGCGGTGTGTTGCTTGTTGGTGATGCGATCGCCGTCCCAGACGTGCAACTCGGCAACGATGCGATCGCCCGGCCCGGCGCAGGCGATCCAAACGGTACCAACGGGGCGCTCCGCGGAGCCGCCAGTCGGGCCGGTGATGCCCGTCTCGGCGATGGCGAGGTCGGTCTTGAGAGCGGCGCGGGCGCCATGGGCGAGGGCGATTGCGGCCTCCTCGCTGACGGAGCCATGCATCTTGAGAATGTCACGGTCGACGGCGGCGAGGGTGAGCTTGGGCGGGTTGTGATAGGGGACGATGCCGCCGATGAAGACGGCGCTGCAGCCTGGGATGTCGGTGATGCGTGAGCCGATCAGGCCGCCGGTGTCAGTCTCGCAGGTGGCGAGGGTGAGCCCCCGGTCACGCAGGGTATCGACGACGTCTTTGGCGAGTGAATCGGTCATGGCGATCCGCCGAGGGCGGGGAGCGTAGTTACTCGCGGCCCTCGGAGCGGTCGATGCGGAAGGTGAGCCAGAGGATACCGGTGATGAGAATCATGAAGGGCCCGAGCATGATGGCGAACGGGATCCATTCGGATGCGCCGGCGCCGGCCGTGCCGCCGCCCTGGACGTCGCTGTCGATGGGGACGATGCGCTCGACAGCGGGGGGCGTGGCGTCGCCCGCCTCGACGGTTGGGGTGGCGACTAAAAAGACGCCGAGCAGGAGCGTGGCCGCGACGATCGCCAGAATCGTGCGTCGGGCGAGGGGAGCGGTGACGATTCGCATCGGGTCCTCCTGCGGCTCAGCGGCTGAGTCGCGGCGCGCCGCCTGGATTGCGAAGGCTGCGGCTCAATTCTGACCCGCCTGAGCGGTCTCGGGCAAGTCCAGCTCCGACTCGGTCGGGTCAAGCCAGGACGCCTGCCTCCTCCAGCTGGTCGATGGTCTCCGCGTCGTAGTCGAGCAGGGTGTCCAAGACCCAGCGCGTGTGTTCGCCGAGCAGGGGAGCGGGGGATCGGATCTCCGCGGGGGTGAGGGAGAGTCGCCAAGGCGGAGCGAGGACGAGCCGCTCATCCATCTCGGGCGGCGTGACGGGAATGGCGTTGAGGCGCGCTTGGAAATGGGGGTCCTCGTAGAGGGCCTTGCCACTCAGGGTGGGGCTGGCGGGCACCCCGGCCTCCAGCAGCAGGTCGGCGATCTCGCGGGCCGTGCTTGGCTTGGTCCAGTCTTCGATGAGGGCATTGAGGGCATCGCGGTTGCGCCAGCGACGGAGGCCGGTGCGGAAGCGGTCGTCGCTGAGGAGGTGGGGCAAGCGGGCGGTGTGGCAGAAGGCTTCCCACTCCGCGTCGCTGCGACACTCAATCGCGACCCACTGTTTGCGATCGCCATCGGTACAGGGGTAGACGCCGTGCGGGGCGTGGGAGGAGTGGTCGTTGCCGCGCCGGGTCGCGTCCTCGCCGGTCATGGAGACGGCGAGGAACTGCTCGCCCATGTGCATGGCGATCGCTTCACGAGCGGAGGCGTCGACGAACTGGCCTTTGCCCGTGCGATCGCGGTGCAGGACAGCAGCGACCATCGCGAGGGCGGCGGCGGTGCCGGCGCGGAGGTCGATGGAGCCGCCCATCTGGGCGGGCGGACCGTCGGGGTTGCCGGTGAGGTAGGAGAGGCCGGCGAGGGCGGCGAAGGTGGGGGCGTAGCCGACGTAGTTGCGCTCGGGGCCAGCGGCACCGACGGCGCTGGAGGAGACCATGACGAACTCGGGGCGAACGGCGTTGAGGTCGTCGTAGCCGAGGCCGAGTTTGTCGAGGGTGCCGGGGCGGAAGTTGTCGATTGCGCCGTCGGATCGTTCGGCCAGTTGCTTGACGATCCGCTGGGCTTCTGGCGTCTTGAGGTTGAGCGTGATGGAGCGCTTGTTGAGGTTGAGTTCGTTGAACATGGGCGCCTGGTTGTGGCCGCCTTTGAACTGGCCCGCGGCGAGGGAGCGCAGGCGGCTGTGGTCCATGCGGGTGGTGCTTTCAACCTTGATGACTTCCGCGCCAAGCAGGGCGAGTTGCAGCGCGCCATAGGGACCGGCCCAGGCCCAGGTGAAGTCGATGAAACGACGTCCGCTTAGCGGTCCAGGCATGGTGGTGGTCCAGTCATGGTGTTTCCTGGGTGCTCATGCGACGCCTGCCCGTCGAGCGGTGGCCGCGCTCCAGCCGTCGCCGAGGGAGGGCGCCAGCAGGTGGCCGTTGGCCTCGCCGAGAAGGGGGGCGGCGGCATTGGGCGGGGGCGCGGCCTGCGAATAGAGGGCGGAGGTGGTCGTGTACTGCAGCGTGCCGGCCACTTCGTGGTCGAGAGGGCGGAAGAAGCCACGGGCAGCCTCTTGCTCCGAAGCCATCACTTCGGAGGGACTGTAGATGGGGCCGACGGGAGCGCCGCGGGATTGGGCCGAGCGGTAAATCTCTTCACGGGTGTGGTCGGCGCACCAGGCACTGAGGTTCTTGAAGAGCATCTCGGCGTTCTCATCGCTGCGCTGGACTGGGTTGCCGTCGTCGTCGAGGGCCCAGTCGGGATCGCCCATGGCGTGGACCATGCCGGCCCACTGGTGGGGCTGGGGCATGGCGCAGATGACGTAGCCGTCCTTGCACTTGAGACGGCCGCCGAAGAGTCCACGCCGGCCCATGGGACGCCCGGGGGCATCGTTGCGGGAGATAGAGAGCTCGACGCGGTCGAGGGATGACATCGCCTCGAGGACGGAGACCTCCGCGACCTGGCCATCCCCCATGCCACGATCAGGGCCGCGGGCAATCAGAGCGGCCAGGGTGGCGATGGCGCAGGCGGTGCCGCCGTCGGCTTCGTTGACGTAGGCGCCGGTGGGAAGGGGCTTGCCAAGGTCGGCGCCGAGACCGCGGACCAGGACGTGGGCGGTGCCGGCGCCGTGCATGCGTGTGTAGGGCGTGGAGGGGAGATCGACGGCCGGGCCGTGCAAGCCGTGGGGCGTGATGCTGGCGACGATGAGCGAGGGTCGGCCCTCGCGCACTGTGGTGAGGCCGTAGCGCTCCAACTCAGACGGCTCGAGATCCGAGAGGAAGACATCGGCGTCGTCGAGCAGGGTGTTGAGGAGTCGAAGGCCGGCCCGGGTCCCGATGTCGAGGCGGAGGCCGCGCTTGTTGGTGTTGTAGTGGAGGAAAAGCGCGGAGGTTTCGCGGTGCGGGGCGGCGTGGGCGAAGGGGCCGCGGCGGCGGGCGGAGTCGCCCCGCGGCGGCTCGATCTTGATTACGTCGGCACCAAAGTCGCTGAGGATCCTGCCCGCGAAGGGGCCGGCCACGAAGTCGGTGAGTTCGACGACGCGGATGCCATCGAGGATGCGGGGTTGCTCGGGGGTGCCCGGCAAGGCGCCTGCTCTTCCCAGTCGGTCTATCGCTCTGTGTTGTACCGCTTTGTGTTGTATCAGCGTGGGGCATCCTTGGTCGAGAAGCTACGCGTCGGGCATTGCGCGGGGCCTGGTCGAGAAGCTACGCGTCAGGCGTGACGTGGGAGTTGCATGCGGCCGTGTCTGGACGATGCGCGGGTCGGAACCTAAGCTCGCGGTTCCGTAGACTCGTCGGGCCGAGGAGGACTCATGGTCGCGTCCGAGGGCGTGCAGACGGACGCGTCGAAATACCCGCTGGCGGGCATGCGCGTGATCGAATTGGCGCAGGGCATCGCCGGACCGTACGCGGGGAAGTGGCTGGCGGCGCTGGGGGCCGACGTGATCAAGGTGGAGCCGCCCTGGGGCGAGCCCGCGCGCGCGTTTGGGCCCTGGCCCGCGGACGACCCAAACGACGAGACCAGCGGGCTGTTTCTCTACCTCAACCCCTCGAAGCGGGGGATCACGCTAAACCTGGAGACGTCGGACGGACGCGAGATCCTGCGTGAACTGGCCGCGACGGCGGACGTGGTGCTGGAGTCGTTCAGCCCCGGGTATCTGGAGGG
>JAPUIR010000401.1 GCA_027296805.1 Chloroflexota bacterium
GAGGGATGCTGCACGTAGTAGGAGGAGGCAAGCGATGCCCGAAGAACCAGACGGCCCCGGACGGCTCGAAGGCAAGGTGGCGCTGGTCACCGGCGGCGCCAGCGGAATTGGACGGGCCTGCTGCGAGCGGTTCGCCGAGGAGGGCGCGGACGTTGTCGTGGCCGACATCCACGACGACCGGGGGCGGGAGACGGTGGCCGCCGTCGAAGAGCGGGGGCAACGCGCGACGTTCGTGCACTGCGACACCAGCGCCCCGGAGGCCTGCGAGGCGATGGCCAGCGCAGCGGTGGAAGCGTTCGGCCGAATCGATATCTGTGTAGCCGCGGCCGGAATCTCCCATGCGCAGTACGTCAGCGGCGCGGATCCGGTCGACGAGAATCCCCTGACGCCGTCGGTCGACTCGTCCACCGGCTTCGTCGAGAACAAAGAGATCGAGCAGTGGGAGAAAGTGCTCGCGGTCAACCTGACCGGCGTCTTCCTCACGGACCGGGCGGTGATCCGGCGCATGTTGGAGGGCGGCCACCCCGGGTCGATCATCAACATCGCGTCGGCGGCGGCGGTGCTGCCAATGCCGGGTGACGCGGAGTACGCGGTTTCCAAGGCGGGCGTTTGGTCCTTAACGAAAACGCTGGCGGTCGAGGTGGCGTCGCGGGGGATCCGGGTGAACGCCATCGCGCCGGGCGTCATCGAGACCCCCATGACGCAAATGTGGACCGACGACGAGTCGTGGATGGCGGACTACCTCGCCAACACGCCGGTGGGCCGTCTGGGCCAGCCGCTCGACATCGCCAACACCGCGCTCTTCCTGGCTAGCGACGATTCGTCGTTCTTCACGGGAGAGTTGCTCAAGCCCACCGGGGGCATCTACGCCACTTAGGCGGGGAGGGAGTCCGATATGAGCGGTCGACTGGACGGCAAGGTCGCTGTGATCACGGGCGGGGCGTCCGGCATTGGCCGGGCCTGCGCGGAGCTGTTCGCCCGTGAGGGCGCGGACGTGCTCGTGTCGGATATCCACGACGAGAAGGGGGCGGAGGCGGTCGCCGCGGTGGAGGCGCTGGGACGACGGGCGCACTACCTGCACGTCGATACGACCTCCGAAGCGGCCAACGAGGCGATGGCGCAGGCGGCCGTCGATGAGCTGGGCCGGCTTGATATTTGCGTCGCGGCGGCTGGGGTGTCGCACGCGTCCTACGACAGCGGCAACACGGCGCCCGACGAGGAGTTGATTCGGCGTCGCTATCAGCAGCCCGAGGACGGGATGCTGACCAACCGGCCTGTCGAGATGTGGGAGAAAGTGATCGACGTCAACCTGAACGGCGTCATGCTCACCAATCGTGCTGCGGCGCGGCAGATGATGGCCCTGGGCAACGGCGGCGCGATCATCAACATCTCCTCGATCGCGGGCAAGCATCCCGCCGTCGGCTCGCCAGAATATTGCGTGTCGAAGGCGGGGGTGTGGATGCTGACGAAGTCGTTGGCGCTGGAGCTGGCGCCGTACCAGATCCGCGTCAACGCGATCGGTCCGGGCTTCATCGAGACGCCGATGACAGCGGTCTTCCGCGCCGATGAGGAGCTCAGCCAGCGCTGGCTGGCGATGACCCCCATGGGGCGCTTCGGGTACCCGGAAGAGATCGCGACGACGGCGCTCTTCCTGGCCTCGGAGGAGGCCTCGTTCTACTCGGGTCAGATCCTGCACCCCGATGGCGGTTTCTTCACGGAATAGGCGTCGCTCGCTGTGCGGGTCGGCTCCACCGCAGCCTCGTCCTCGCTGCGGTCCGGTTCCTTGGCTAGGTCTCCGGTATCCTCCGCCCGCAAGAAAGCGAGGCTGCGATGACAGGCCGTCTGGACGGCAAGGTGGCGGTGGTGACGGGGGGCGCGAGCGGGCTGGGGCGGGCCTGCTCCCAGCGTTTCGCTGAGGAAGGCGCCGACATCGTGGTGGCCGACCTCGACGCGGAACGGGCGGCCGACGTGGTCGCCGCGGTGGAGGCGCTAGGCCGCAAAGCCACGTTCATCCCGACCGACACGTCGAAGGAGGCGGACTGCGACGCGTTGGTCGCTTCGGCGGTCGAGCGGATGGGGCAGATCGACATGCTGTTCGCCGGAGCAGGCATCTCCCACGCCGCCTACGTCTCCTCCGACGAATCGCCCGACAGCGGCCTCACCACTCAGGGCGACAGCGCACTGCTCGTCAACAAACCCATTGAGCACTGGGAAAAGGTGCTCAGCGTCAATCTGACCGGCGTCATGCTGACGAACCGGGCCGTGGCGCGACAGATGATCTCGCAGGGCAATGGCGGCGGGATCGTGAACGTCTCCTCCATCGCGGGCTTTGAGCCCCGCCAAGGGTTGGGCGACTACGCCGTTTCGAAAGCGGGCGTCGCGATGATGACGAAGATCCTCGCGCTGGAGCTGGCCCGCTTCGACATTCGGGTCAACGCCATCGCACCGGGCATGATCGATACGCCGATGACGCAGGGGCTGGCGCCCGACGAAGAGACCGAACGGATGATGCTGATGACGACGCCGCTGCGCCGGCGCGGACGCCCGGAGGAGATCGCGAGCACGGCGGCGTTCCTGCTCAGCGACGATGCCAGCTACATCACCGGCGAGGTGATCTTCGTCGACGGCGGGATCTTCACCGGATGACTGCGCCCCGCCGCAGGGTCAGGAGGTTGCGATGAGCACGACGCCCGAGCAGCTGCGGCAGAGCGGCTTCCCACAACATGCGGGGGAGCTGCGCTTGCAGGACCTGAAGGGCACGGTCACCATCGTGCGCGACGAGCACGGCGTCCCGCACATCGAGGCCGAGTCCGAACACGACCTCTGGTTCGCGCAGGGGTTTTGCCACGGCCAGGACCGGCTCTGGCAGCTGGAGCGGTTCCGGCGCTTCGCGCGAGGAACGCTGTCCGAGATCCTGGGCGAGGCGCTGATTCCGGTCGATCGCTTCTACCGCCGGCTCGGTGTCCAACGTCACTCGGAGCGCGACTGGCCGCTGCTGGGCGGCGAGGCCCGCAAGATCTTGCGCTGGTTCAGCGATGGGGTCAACGCGGCGATCGCATCGTTCGACGAGCTGCCGCCGGAGTTCCAGGTGCTCGGCATCCAGCCCGAGTGGTGGTCGCCGGTGGACAGCATCGCGACCTGGCGGGTGATTACCTTCACGCAGATGTCGCCGCTCGCGACCAAGCTCTTCGCGGGCGCGGTGCAGGGGCGCTATGGGGCGGACGCGGTCTCGCTGCTGCAGCCCGACTACCCACCGGACTCGCCGGTGATCGTGCCGACGGGCGGGACGGCCTCCGACGTTGGCGCGCAACTGGCCTCGATGATCGACGAGGCGAGCAAGCTCGCGGAGCTGACGCCTGAGGGCGTGGGCTCGAACAACTGGGCCGTGGACGGACAACGCTCGGCCAGCGGCAAGCCGCTGCTCGCGGGCGATCCGCATGCCGTCGTCCAGATCGCGCCGGTCTGGTACCTGAACCATCTCAAGCACCAGGATTTCGACGTGATCGGATCGTCGACGCCGGGGGTGCCGGGGATGCTGATGTACGGACATAACCATCATGTGGCGTGGTCGGTCACGAACGCGATCGCGGATGTGTCGGATGTCTTCATCGAGCGCTTCAACGACGACTTCAGCCGCTACGAGCATGAGGGCGAGTGGATCGAACCCGAGTTGTGGCAGGAGCGCATCGAGGTCAAGGGCCGGGACGAGCCGATCGAGGAGACGATCCTGGTCACGAACCACGGCCCCGTCGTAAGCGGCGGACCGGGCGAGGAGGGACCGGCGCTGGCGCACCAGTGGTCGGGGCACGGCGTATTGCGGACCTTCGAAACGCTGCCCGACTCATTCCGAGCGCGGGATGTGCACCAGTACATGGATTCGCAGTACTCCTGGGTCGGTCCGCCGATGAACAAGGTGTTGGCCGATACGTCGGGCAACATCGCCTATCAACTCGTCGGCGACGTTCCGATTCGACGCCACAACGGCGCCAACCCCTTCCCCGTTCCTGGCTGGACCGGCGAGTTCGACTGGACTGAGACGATCCCGTTCGAGAAGCTGCCTCGCTCCGTGAACCCCGATACGCACTACGTGGCGACGGCCAACAACCGCGTGGTGGACGCAACCTATCCCCACTGGATAGGCGGCGGGACACCCTGGCGGGCGTGGCGAATCGAGACCCTGCTGGGTGAACGCGACGACTTCGACGTGGCCGGCTTCCAGGCGCTGCAGACCGATCGCTACACGATGGCGGCTCCACTCTTCCACTCGGCGCTGGCTGGGTTCACGATCGAGGACGACCTGGAGCCCTACGCGGCGCTGCTGCGGGAGTGGGATGGAGTGCTGAGCCCGGAGTCGCCGGGAGCCGCCCTCTACGAGCGGACCGGCGTCGTGCTGATGCGATCGCTCTACGCGGCGTTCGACGACCTGACCGCCGCCGAGGCGGGCGGGGCGCCATGGTCGACGTGGCCGTCTGCCAAGGTCCTGGCTCAGATGAACGCGGGCGACACGCGGATTCTGGATCTCAACCCGGAGACTCGCGGCCAGTCCTGGAGCGATGTCTTCAACGACGCCCTGCGGGAAGCGGCAACGCGCTTGCGCGAAGAGCAAGGAGACGATGCGGGCTCCTGGGCCTGGGGAGTGCTGCACCGCCAGCGCTTCGTGCACAACTTGGGCCGTGAGGCCCCGCACGACGCGACGTTCAACATCCCGGACGTGCCGATCGGCGGCGATGGCTCCACCGTCTTCGCCTCCGCCGTCAAGCCGTCCGACTTCAGCGCGCCCTCGGGGGTGTCGTTTCGCATGATCGTCGACCTCGACGACCTCTCGAAGTCGGTCTGGATCGTGCCGCCGGGCAACTCGGGGCATCCCGGCTCACCGCACTATCGCGACGGCGTCGCGCCCTGGCTGAACGGGGAGTACTGGTCGATGAGTACGCGCCCGGAGGACTACACAGCTAACGCTGACGCAACGATGACCCTGCGGCCGCCGGAGTAGCTATCCTCGGGGCCGCTCAATGAGACTGCGAGGAGGTCACGGTGCCCGATGCCGCGCGAATGAAGGAGACGGTGCAGGCCGCGATCGATTCCGTGTCGGAGGACCTGCGCGCCCTCAGCCTCGATATTCACTCCCACCCGGAGCTGAACTACGAGGAGGAGCACGCCCACCGGATCCTGACGGAATACCTGGAGCAGCAAGGCTTCGAGGTCGAGCGGGGGGCGTACGGGATGGCGACGGCGTTCAGCGCCCGCTCTGGTAGCGGTTCCCCCACCATCGCGCTGCTCTCCGAATACGACGCCCTGCCTGGCATCGGTCATGCCTGCGGGCACAACCTGATCGCGATCTCAGGCGTGGCAGCCGCGCTGGGGCTGAAAGAGGCGCTGGCCGACGGCGAGGGGACGGTCGTCCTGCTCGGCTCACCGGCGGAGGAGGGTGGCGGAGGCAAGATCGAGATGATCGATGCCGGCGCCTTCGAGGGGATCGACGCGGCGATGATGCTTCATCCCTCGCCGGGCGACGGCGCCTGGATGAGCATGAACGCGATCCAGGCCCTGAAGGTCGAGTTCTTCGGGCGCAACGCGCACGCCGCAGCGCTGCCCTGGCAGGGACTGAACGCGCTCGACGCGTTGGTCCACGCCTACAACGGCATCGCGCTGCTGCGGCAGCAGATGACGCCCGACTCCCGGGTGCACGGCGTGATCACCTCAGGCGGAGAAAAGCCCAACATCATTCCCGACTACACCGCCGCGGATTTCTACGTACGCGCCAAAGACGACGCCATCCTGGACGATCTCAAGCAGCGCGTACTGGCCTGCTTCGAGGCGGCCGCCATGGCCACGGGCTGCCGAGTTGAGACGGAATGGGTCGGGCATGCCTACAGCAACCTCACCTCCAACGATGTGATGGCCGAGGCCTACGTCGACAACATGGGCAGGTTGGGCAAGGCGCTGCCATCCAAGCAGCAGTCTTTGGCCTTCGGTGGGGCGTCGACCGACATGGGCAACGTCAGTCACGTGGTGCCGTCGATCCATCCCACGTTCGGCATCCACACGCGGGAGGGGAATCACACGGCCGGCTTCACGGGCGCGGCGGCCACTCCCGAGGCGCATGCAGAGACGATCGTCGCGTCCAAAGCCCTGGCCATGACCGCGGTCGATCTGTTCACCGAGCCGAAGCTGCTCACGCTGGCGAAGGACGAGTTCGAAGCAGCGCACCCCGCAAGCTGAAGCGGCGCCCATCGCCGCGTATACTGCCGCCCGCGTTCGGTTCAAGGCTGGAGGAGGCGCGCCCGATGCTCGATCACTTGGTCTACGCGGTGCCGGACGTCCAGGCGGCCTGCGACGATCTCGAAGCCCGGCTCGGCGTGCGCCCCACGCTCGGCGGGCGCTTCGTGCAGATGGCGTCGTACAACCACCTCCTCTCGCTGGGCGGCGGCGCCTACCTGGAGGTGATCGGTCCGGACCCGGACGCGGACGACCCGGGCCAGCCGCGGCCCTTCGGAATCGACGATCGCTCTACGCCGGGCTTGGTGACCTGGGCAGCCAAGGCGACCAATCTCAGCGCCCGGGTGGTTCGTGCCCGCGAGGGCGGCTTCGACCTGGGCGAGGCGCGACCGCTGAGCCGGCAGCTGCCCGACGGCACGTCGCTGGAGTGGGAACTCACCATGCGCAGCGAACCGATAGGCCCTGACGGGGGCCTCGTGCCGTTCCTGATCGACTGGGGCGAGTCGCGCCATCCTTCGCAGACGGCGGCGAAAGGCTGCCAGTTGGTCGAGTTCCACGGGGAGCATCCGGATCCGGAATCGGTGATGGGGATGCTGGAAGCCGTGGGCGAACCGATCAACGTCACGTTGGCCGCGGCCCCCGCGATGATCGCCACTATCCAAGGCCCCAAGGGCCAGATCGAGTTGCGCTGACGACGACAGGCAGGAGAGGAGTCAGGATGGCCGACCGAATGAAGCTTGGGCTGAGCGTGGGGTATTCCGGCGCCAGCATGCGGGTACCGATCGACGAGATCCGCCAGGCGGAAGCGCTGGGCTACGACTCGATCTGGACCGCGGAGGCGTACGGCTCCGACGCGTTCTCACCGCTGGCGTACATCGCCGCCCAGACCGACCGCATCCGGCTGGGCACGGGTGTGATCCAGCTCGCGGCTCGCACGCCGGCCAACGCGGCCATGACCGCCGCCACCATCGATGCGATGGCGGGCGACGATCGCGTGATCCTGGGGATCGGGGTCTCCGGGCCGCAGATCGTGGAGGGCTGGTACGGCCAGCCCTGGGGACGGCCCAACCGCCGCATCCGCGAGTACTGCGACATCATCCGCGCGATCTGGCGACGCGAGGAGCCGGTGGCCTACGAGGGGCGGGAGTTCCAGCTCCCCTACCAGGGTGAGGGCTCGTTGGGGCTCGGCAAGCCGCTGAAGTCGATCCTGCACATGAACCCGAACCTCCCGATCTGGCTGGGCACCGGCACGGAAGCGAACGTGAAGCTGACGGCGGAGATCGCCGACGGCTGGCTGCC
>JAPUIR010000402.1 GCA_027296805.1 Chloroflexota bacterium
CCGCCCCGCGAGCGCGCGCGCATCGTCCACCGCCGCCACCACAATGTTGCTTTGGACGGACGCCAGATCCACCGCCAGCCCCAGCTCCGCCAACCCTTGCGCCAGGCGTCGCGCGTTGGCATGGTCATCGGCCAGTCGCTCAACCATCGTATCCAGCGCCACCAGACCCGCCGCCGCGATCACCCCCGCCTGCCGCATCGCGCCACCCACAAATTTGCGGTTGCGGCGCGCCCGAGCGATGAAGTCCGCCTCGCCGCAGACCAGCGACCCCACCGGCGCTGAGAGCCCCTTCGACAGACAGAACGTCACCGAGTCCATCTTCCCGGCCAGCTCAGCCGCGGGGACTCCCGTCGCGACCTCCGCATTGAAGATGCGGGCGCCATCCATGTGCGTGGCCAGGCCCAGCTCATGAGCCACGTCCGCCAGTTCGTCCGTCCGCCCCTTGGAGAGCACCGCCCCCCCACAGAAGTTCTGTGTGTTCTCCAGCGCCAGCAAAACGGGCGTGGGCGAGGCCGGATGGGCCGCCTTCACCGTCCTGCGCACCAACTCCGGGTCCATCCCGCCGTCGGCCTCATTCGGCAGCGTGGCCGGCAACAGCCCGGCGATGCGGGCGAAGCTTCCGCCTTCCACGCGCAGAATGTGTGCCTGATCCCCCAGGATCACCTGATCCCCCGCCGCGCAATGTGTCAGCAACGAGACCAGATTGGCCATCGTGCCGCTTGGCACGTAAAGCGCTGCCTCTTTGCCCAGCCGCTCCGCGGCGGCGGCCTCCAGCGCGTTGATGCTGGGATCCTCGCCGTACACATCGTCGCCCAACTCGGCGGCCGCGATCGCCTCTCGCATCATCGCCGTCGGTTGGGTCACCGTGTCGCTGCGCAGATCGATGGCTAACGTCGGCATCCGCTCTCCTATCCTTTCCGCTCCCAGACCGTCTGAAAGCCCTCGCTCCCGCGCACCGCGCTCTGGTAGACCGCCCGCTCATCCGCGGCGAGCTGCTCCAGCGCCTCGCCCAACACTGCCTGGGGATCGAACCCCTCAAGCGTGAGGCGGCGTTCGATCCGCTCCACGACGCCTGCCTCGCTCAACGCGGCCACCCCACGCGGCCAGACGACACTCCCGATCCGGTCCGGCAGAGGCGCGCTGGGCCGCAGCGCTTTGACGGTCCGCATCCGTTCACGTCGGGACGATGCCTTCGGCAGCACGGTCGCGAAGGGGTGGTCGCTTCCCGCCGCGCGAAAGTCAATCAGCAACGACTTCCCCACGACTTCCAGGAAGACGTCCAGCACCTTCGCGCGATCGACCAAACGGGCGATCCGCTCGAGATCGACCCCGAATTCGTCCACGATCCGTGTCCTCCGTGCGCTCGCCAGTGTATGAGCGCCGATCTTGGCCGGTCAATTTCGAGCTGGACGCTGCCGCTCAGGACCCCGCTCGCGGCGGCCCCGGCGGCGCCACAGACCCGCCCCCTACCGGTCCCATAGCGGGGATCCCCAACAGAGCCAGCCGCGCGGCGTCGTAGCGTTCTTTGGCCCGCGCCTCGCGATTCAGCAGCCCCTTCAAGCGGGGCGCGTCGAGCGGCTTGCCTTCGAGGAACGTCGTGTGCAACGTGTCGAGCTGCTTCCGCCAGCCGTCCCACGCCTCTTGGTACTCGTCGCGGACCGCCGGATCGACATCGACCACAGTCGTCTCCCACCCCAGAGAACACGAACGCGCGACAGCGCGTACGATGAAGTATAGAGGTGGGCACGGGTGCCGATAGACGACTGACAGATGTATCGCGCGCCGTCCCGCCACCGGGTCCGCATCCTCGCCCTCGCCACGATCGCGGGCTTGCTGATCGCGGCCTGTACCAACGATTCGCCTGCGCCGCTGGCACCCCCTACGACAACGGATTCGCAGGCGACCTCAGAGCCATCCCAGGCGGACCCCAACCCAGCCGACGCGGACGAGACCGAGACCCCGGACGCCCCACCCGACGAAACCACGGCCGTGGTCGATGAGGCCGACCCAGCGCCGAACGACATCCCCTCCGTCGACACCGCCTCGGACGAGCGCCCCACGCAGCCTCCTGCTGCGGATGCCACTCCCGATCCACCGGAAGAGCCGCTCGAAGACCCCTGGGCCAGCCGTCGTCGCGATCTGCTCATCCAACTCACCGACCCAGCCGACATCGAACTGCTGGCGGAGTTCGGCGCGACCGTGGGAGAGCGGCGTGGATTAGAGCTGCTGCGCGAGGTCCCCGTCTATCTCCTCCGTCGTTCCGACCTGGTCACCTACTTCGACGCCCTCTTCGACGAGTCCGACATCGAAGAGGCGGAATTCGAGGAAGCGACCTACCGTCTGCTCGGAATCATCGGCCCCGACCTCGACTACCTGACTTTGCTCGAAGAGCTCTACGTCGGGCTCGTCCTGGGCTTCTACGACGAGGACGTCGACTCCTTCATCCTCGTCAGTGATAACGACCGCATCTCCCGGCGCGACCTCGACACCATCGCGCATGAGTACATCCACGCGCTCCAAGACCAGCACTTCGACCTGGGCGCAACCTTCGACTCGATCGAAACCACTGACGCCGCCACCGCCTTTCGCTTCGTGGTCGAAGGCGACGCCCGCCTCTCCGAACGCCTCTTCAGTGACCTCGTCGCCAGCTATGGGCCCCAGCTTGAGAGCAGCGTCGACCGCCTCCCCGGTGCAAGCGCCGTGCCCTTCCTGCTCCGCCAGATCTTCAACGCTCCTTACATCCTCGGCCTCAGCGCTGTCGCCCGCATCGTGGACGCCGAGGGGCCCAACGGCATCGACTTCTGGCTTGTCGATCCCCCGCGCTCCACGGAGCAACTCCTCCACCCTGAACGCGCCAACGAACCACCGATCACCGTGAGCGACCCCAACCTGCTTGACCTTCTGGGCGCGGAGTGGTCGCTGCTGGGCACGGACACCATCGGGGAATTCGTCATCCGCACGCTCCTCGCGC
>JAPUIR010000403.1 GCA_027296805.1 Chloroflexota bacterium
GCAAGCCAGCGTCTCCACGGTTCTGACGCTGGCGCTCGGGCTGCCCAGCGCGTACTTCTTCGCGCGCTACGACTTCCCCGGCAAGACCGCGATCCGGGCCCTGACCACCGTGCCCTTCGTCATGCCGACGCTCGTCGTGGCGTTTGGCTTCCTGGCCCTGGTCGGACCGAATGGGATCCTCCCGCTCAACCTGACCGACACGATCTGGATCATTCTGCTGGCCCACGTCTTCTTCAACTACACGGTCGTCGTGCGAACGGTGTCGACCTTGTGGGCGAACGTCGATCCGCGCACGGAGGAAGCGGCGCGCATGTTGGGCGCGGGCCCGATCGAGGTGTTTCGGCGGATCACACTGCCGCAGATCGCACCGGCCATCGCCGCGTCGGGGCTGCTGGTCTTCCTCTTCACGTTCACTAGCTTCGGGGTGATCCTGATCCTGGGCGGCCCGGAGTTCGCGACGATCGAGGTGACGATCTACAACCTCACCGCGCGCCTGTTTCGGCTGCCGCTCGCGGCGGTGCTCTCCCTGGTGCAGCTGGTGTTCACGTTCGCGTTCATGGTGCTCTACGCGCGTATCCAAGAGCGCAGCGCGGTGCCGCTCAACTTCCAGCCCCGCGCGGCGGGCGCCCGTCGCGCGCGAACCGGGCGGGAGCGGCTGTTCCTGATCGGGAACTTCGCGGTGGTGCTGGTGATCGTGCTGGCGCCGCTGCTAGCGCTGGTCGAGCGCTCACTCGACAGCGCCAGCGGCTACACGTTGCAGCACTACAGCGGCCTCGAAACCAACGACCAGGGCCGCGTCTTCTTCGTCTCGCTCAGCGAGGCGATCAAGAACTCCGTCGGGTTCGCCGCCGCGACGATGCTGATCGCGGTGCCACTGGGCACGATGATTGCGTTCGGGCTGGCGCGCGGCCGGGGCCGCTGGCGGACCCTGGCGGACGGGGCCTTCATGCTGCCGCTGGGGGCGTCCGCCATCACGCTGGCGTTCGGGATCCTGATCGCGTTCGACGAGCGCCCGCTCAACCTGCGGGCCTCGTGGACGATCGTCGTGATCGCGCACGTCCTGATCGCGTATCCGTTCGTCGTACGCAGCGTTCTGGCGGTGGTGCGCGGGATCGACGAACGGCTTCGTGAGGCCGCGACGATGCTGGGCGCCTCGCCGATCCGCGTCTTCCGCTACATCGATCTGCCCATCACCTCGCGCGCGATGCTAGTGGGCGCGACCTTCGCCTTCGCGGTGTCGATGGGGGAGTTCGGAGCGGCACTGCTGCTGACGCGGCCGGAGTGGTCGACGATGCCGGTCGCGATCTTCCGCTACCTGGGCCAGCCCGGCGCGGAGCGGTTGGGGGCGGCGCTGGCGATGAGCGTCGTGCTGATGGGAGTGAGCGCCGTGGGCTTCCTGCTGATCGAACGGTTCCGTTATCAAGACGTGGGGGAGTTCTGACGTGGCGCTTGTCTCCGCCAAGGGGCTGACCCTGAGCTACGACGGGACACGGGTCCTGGACGGCGTCTCGTTCGAAGTGGAGGAGGGCGAGATCTTGGCCTTGCTGGGCCCCAGCGGCTGCGGTAAGACCTCGATCTTGCGGGTGCTGGCTGGGCTGGTGCGGGCCGAGGCGGGCACAGTCTCGTTCGACGGAGAGGTGATCGACGGCGTCCCATCGCACCGGCGAGGGTTCGGGATGATGTTCCAGGAATTCGCGTTGTTCCCGCACCTTAATGTCGCAGCGAACCTGGAGTTCGGGCTGCGCATGCAGTCTCTGGGCCGGGCGGAGCGACAGAGCCGGGTGGGCGAGCTACTTGAGCTGGTCGGGCTCTCAGGCTACGAAGAGCGCAGCGTGCACCAGCTCTCCGGCGGCGAGCGCCAGCGGGTCGCGCTGGCGCGGTCGCTCGGGCCCCGCCCACGCTTGTTGATGCTTGACGAGCCGATGGGGTCACTCGACCGTGGTCTGCGCGACGCACTGCTGCTGGAGCTGCGGGGCATTCTGACGCAGCTTGGCCAGACGTCGATCTACGTAACGCACGACCAAGACGAGGCGTTTTCGCTGGCGGATCGAATCCTGATCATGGATCGCGGCACGATCCGGCAAGAGGGACGGCCGGAAACGATCTTCGCGCAGCCGGCCGATGCGTTCGTCGCCCGCTTTATCGGGCTGGGTAATCTGATCGCCGCCGAAGCGGGCAGCGGGAACATGGCCCGCACGGCCATCGGCGACTTCGAGCTGCCCCCGACGGTGGTCGGGCTTCGCCCCCACGACCAGATCACCCTGCTCCTGGGCGACGAGCAGGCCAGCATCGCCCGCGTCAATCCCGGCGATGTGATCCGCCGCGCGGAAGGAACGACGCCCAACTCGTTCTTGGGGCGAGTGCAGCAGCGCTCGTTTGGTGGTCGCAGCTTGACCTTTCGCATCGAGGCTGAGGGTCGCATCGAGGCTGAGATCCGCATCGAGAATGGGGGCCAGATCGACACGGAGGAGTACAGCTTCCTCTTCGCGGTCGATACGCGGCGCGAGCATCGTGGGCTGGCCGAGGGCGATTGGGTGCGCGTGACCTTGGAGCCTGGGTCGATCCGCGTCTTGCGCTAGTCCGGCTCGTCGTAGGCGCTCAAGAGGGCGGCGATGATGGCGTGCATCACCGGTCCCTGCGCAACCAGGCCCGTGACCCGCCCGTCCTCCACGATCGGCAGGTGATGGACCCCGTCGAGGCTGAGGATCTGCGCGGCCTTGCCGAGCGGATCGTCGGGACTGACGGTCAGGGGATCCCGCGTCATGACGTCCCCGATCCGGACTCCGGAGCCGTCGTCGCTGGGGCTGTGGAGCGCGAGAACCGCGTCGCGGTCGGTGAGGATGCCGATCAGCCGGTCGTCCTCCATGACTAGAAGGGCACGGGCATGGCGCTGTCGCATGCGAAAGAGCGCGTCCTGCATCGTCTCGTCGGGTCCGATCATGGCTGGACGGGAGACGGCGACGCTGGACACCGGCTGCTCCAACATCAACTCGGTCAGCTCGTCCTGGGGGAAGAGGATCTTG
>JAPUIR010000404.1 GCA_027296805.1 Chloroflexota bacterium
CCCCGCGTCGACGGGGGCCTTGATCTCGTTGTTCATCTTCATCGCCACCACCACCAGCAGCGGATCGCCCTTGGCGACGGTGTCGCCCGGTGCGACGAGCACTTCGACCACGGTGCCCGTCATGGGGGCGCGCACGAGCACCTCTCCCTCGGCGACCTCCGCCTCAGCGGCGGCGCCCGCGGCGGCACGGTGGATGTGGACCGGATGCGCGTCGGGCCCCACGAAGACCTCCAGGCCGGCGGCGCCCCGGGTCAGATAGACCTCGGTGGTTTCGCCGTCCACGGTGAGGCGGTGCAGGGCTCCTTCCCCCACTTGCTCGAGGACGACCCGGTGCTCCTCCTCATCGACCTGCATGGTGAAGGAGCCGTCGGGCTGCGGCGCGATCGTGAGCTCGTGCTGCTCAAGTCCGACTGCTAGCGAAAGTTTCTGCGCCATCCAACCTCCAGCGGGGCGCGCTTGCCTCGCGCATACATGCCCCAGGAACGGCCACGGTCGTTGCCACCGTTGAGCTGGGATCCCCCGGGGGCCTGTTCGCCGGCGCGGTTGAAATAGGCCGCGGCGGCCAGCGCGGCAAGCCGGCTGGTGCTGGGCCGCTCCTGGGGCATCTGAAAAACCTCTTCCACGTATTCGGTGTTGATGGCGCCACTGATGAAGTTGGGGTCGTCCAGCATGGCGAGGTGGAAGGGGATGCTGGTGGAGACGCCGAGGATCTGGAACTCACGCAGGGCCCGCTTCATGCGCTGGCGGCACTGCTCGCGGTCCACGCCCCAGGTCACCAGCTTGGCGAGGAGCGAGTCGTAGTGGACGCTGACTTCCATCCCCGCGTGCAGCATGCTTTCCACCCGTACGCCGGGGCCGGCGGGTTCGCGGTAATAGGGGATGCGGCCGGTGCTGGGCAGGTAGTCGGTGTAGGGGTCCTCCGCGATGATGCGGCACTCCATCGCCCAGCCGTTGATGGGGAGATCGTCGCCCGTGTAGCCGAGCGGCTCCCCCGCCGCGACGCGGAGTTGATCGGCGACCAGGTCGACGCCGCGCACCATCTCCGTGACGGGGTGTTCCACTTGCAGGCGCGTGTTCATCTCCAGGAAGGCGAACTCGTCCTCGCCGTAAACCAGGAATTCCACGGTGCCCGCGTTGACGTACTCCACGGAGCGGACGACGTTGCGCGCCGCCTCCTCCATCTCGGCCCGGAGCTGTGGGGAGACGGCCAGCGAGGGCGCCTCTTCGATCAGCTTCTGCCGCCGGCGCTGGATCGAGCACTCCCGCTCGCCGAGCGTGGCGACGTTGCCCTGCTTGTCGGCGATCACTTGGATCTCGATGTGGCGCGCGGGGCTGATGTATTTCTCGATGAAGACGGAGCCGTCGCCGAAGGCGGCGCGCGCTTCGTCTTGGGCATTCGTCATCGCGCGCTCGAGTTCGTCCTCACGCTGCACGATGCGGATGCCTTTGCCGCCGCCCCCGGCGGAGGCCTTGACCGCGACCGGGTAGCCGATTTCCGCGGCGATCGTCTTCGCTTCGGCGGGGTCGCTGACCGGATCGATCGTGCCGGGCACGATCGGGACGCCGGCCGCCTTCATCGTGCGGCGCGCCTCGATCTTGTCGCCCATCTTCTCCATCGAATCGCCCGAGGGGCCGACGAAGGTGATCCCGGCGGCTTCGCAGGCCCGCGCGAAGGCGGCGTTCTCGGCCAGAAAGCCATAGCCGGGATGGATCGCGTCGACGCCTGCCTGCCGGGCGACCTCAAGAATGCGCTCGCTGTTGAGGTAGGACTCGGCGGATGGAGCCGGTCCGATGCAGTAGGCCTCGTCGGCCAGGCGGACGTGCGGGAGGTTGGCATCGACTTCGGAGTGGACGGCGACGGTGCGGATGCCGACGTCGTGCGCTCCCCGGATCACACGGACCGCGATCTCTCCGCGGTTGGCGACCAGGAGCTTTTCGAACGGGGGCTTGAGGGCCACGCCTGGGGCCTCCCTCTGTTTGTCGCCGGAGTGCTGCCGAGAAGCATAGGGGCTGGCACGGGGTCGGGCGACTGCGGCTGGGACCAGGTCCGGACCGACATCACCCGGTGCTGGGCCTGTTTCCGGGTCGCTCGCTCTGGACCATCCACTGGATCGAATCTGAAGCAATGATGAATCGTCTGCCCTAGGCTGCCCCGGATCGACGAGAGGCGCCCGCCTCCCGATCCGCGCGAAGGAGTGACCGATGGCCGTGATGAACGTGTTTGGGTTCGACGTGTTGCCCGGCAAGGCGCTGGAGTTCCAGGACCTGCTGGGCAGAGCGGTGGCGGTCGCGATGGCGAACGGCAGCCCGCCGCCCCGGATCTGGCAGGTCGCGCTGGGCGGCCCCAACACCGGGACGACCGTCGTCGCGGTGGAGTACGACGACATCGCGGCCTATGCGGCGCAGTCTGAGCGGATCGCCGCCGTGGAGGAATGGACGGCATTGCTGCCGGAGTTCCAGGCCGTCTGCAACGTCTCGTCGAGTCTGCTCAACGAGGTGACCGGCTAGCGATCCCATCAGGTGGCGGAGCTCCGCGCCGGGCGGGGCTCCGCCGGCCTACTCCCGGCGTCGTTCCTGGACCTCTTCACGGAGCCCCGTCAGAAACGCGTCGATCGATTGCACGCCCAGGTCCTCGCCCCCGCGCTTGCGCACCGCGACGGCGTCCGCCTCGATCTCCTGGTCGCCCACCACGAGCAGGTAGGGGATCTTTTGCAGCTGGCCGTTGCGGATCTTGGCTTGCATCCGTTCGTTGCCCTCGTCCAGGTCGACCCGCAAACCACGGCTCTTCGCCTCGTCCACGATGCCGCGGGCGTAGTCCACGTGGCGATCGGCGATCGGCACCACGCGCGCCTGGATCGGCGCGAGCCAGGCCGGGAAGTTGCCCGCGTAGTGTTCGATCATGATGCCCATGAAGCGCTCGGTGGTTCCGACCACTGCGCGATGGAGCACGACGGGGGTGTGTCGGGCTCCGTCTTCGCCCACGTACTGGCAGCCCAGGCGCTCCGGCTGAATGAAATCGATCTGGATGGTCGAGAGCTGCCATTCCCGGTCGAGCGCGTCGCGCGCGAAGAAGTCCGCCTTGGGACCGTAGAACGCCGCCTCCCCCTCCTCCTCCCCGTATTCCAGCCCGGAGGCGGCCAGCGCCTCGCGCAGTGCTGTGATCGCGGCCTGCCATTTCTCGGGCTCGTCCAGGTACTTGCCGCCCTCGTCCGGCAACGACAGCGCCACGCGGTAATCGCTGAGCCCGTACGTCTCCATCGCCTCCTGCACCACCTCCAGGCACAGCGCGAACTCCGCCTGCACCTGATCGGGCGTACAGAAGACGTGGCAGTCGTCCTGGGTGACCGAGCGCACTCGCGTCAGTCCGGACAACTCGCCCGACTTCTCATCCCGATACAGCGTGGCGAATTCCGCGTAGCGCAGCGGGAGCTCCCGATAGCTGTGCAGCGCCGTGTTGTACAGCGTCATGTGCGACGGGCAGTTCATCGGCTTGAGA
>JAPUIR010000405.1 GCA_027296805.1 Chloroflexota bacterium
CTCCGCTGCGCCCGTGTCATCCCTTCCGCCCCCCGCGGCCTCGTCACCGTCCTCGATCTCCCCCTCCGCTAGCCCGGAAACTTCGCGTCCCGCTTTTCCAGAAACGCCGACACCCCCTCCGCGTGGTTCGGATGCTCCATCTCCGCCGACTGCCGCTCCGCCTCGAAGTCCAGCAACTCCTCTAGCGTCATATTCAGCCCGCGCGAGATCATCTCCTTGACCAGTCCCTGCGCGTGGGTTGCGCCCCGCGCCAACCGCCCCGCCAGCTCGTACGTCACTTCCGACAGCTCCTCGTGCGGCACCACCTGGTTGACCATCCCAATCCGCAGCGCCTCCGCCGCGTCGATGATCGACCCACTCAGATACAGCTCCAGCGCCTTCCCCGTCCCCACCAGGCGCGGCAGGAACCACGCCCCGCCCATGTCGTCGCCTAGCCCCACATTCACGAACGCCAGCCCGAACCGCGCGTTCTCCGACGCCACCCGGATATCGCACGACATCGCCAGATTCGCGCCCGCCCCCACCGCGAACCCGTTCACCATCGCGATCGTCGGCTTCGGCATCTGGTGCAGATTCAACGCCACTTGGTGCAGCCCCTTGAAGCGCTCGAACCGGCCCTGCGTCCCAAGATCCCAGCCCCCGCCCGGCACCATCGTGCTCACATCGCCCCCTGCCGAGAACGCCCGGCCCTCTCCCGTCACCACCACGGTGCGCACCTCCGGGTCCGACCCCAGCGCCGCCGTCGCCTCGCGCATCTCACCTTCCATCTCGTGGCTGTACGCATTCAGCTTGTCTGGCCGGTTCAGGGTCATCGTCGCGACGCCCGCGTCGTTCTGTTCGATTCGAAGGAACTCGTAAGACATCTGAATCCGCTCTCGCTGACGCCCGCTCAGGGCCGCCGGAGCCTATCAGACGATGCCGCCCCCACTCCGCTCGCAGCGCCTTCGCGAGTCGGCCTAGTATCATGCCCAGCGATGGAGCCCAATCTTGCGAGGAGAGCGACCTTCATGGCGATCGAAACTAAGGAGTTCCGCAACGTCCTGGGGACGTTCGCAACTGGGGTCACCATCGTCACGTCCGGCAAGGCTCCCATGTTTCACGGCATGACCGCCCAGTCCTTCTCCTCTCTTTCGCTGGACCCACCCCTCATCTTGGTCTGCGTCGACAAGTCCGCCTCCATGGCGGAGATCCTCAATAAGACCCAGTGCTTCACGGTCAACATCCTCGGACAGGCCCAGGAAGAGGCCATGTGGTACTTCGCCAACAAGGACCGGCCTTCACCCCCGGATGAGTTCGACGAGATCGACTACACGGTCGGCGAGACCGGCTGCCCCCGCCTGGCCCAGGCCACCACCGTGCTCGACTGCGTCGTCCGCGAAGTCCTGCCCGGCGGTGATCACGACATCTACATCGGCGAGGTCAAGGCCTTCGTCGAGCAGAATCAGGACGACCCGATCCTCTTCTTCCGCGGTCGCGGACGCACGCTGGCTCCCGACGAGAGCGACTAGCACCCGCATGCCACGGGACGACCGACAGTCGCAGAGCGGCGCACAGTCTGGACCCCAACTCCTCGCGCACGACCCTGCCATCCCTGCCGACGATTTCGCCCCCGCCATCTGGGTCCCCCTCAGCCGCCTGATCGCGAGCCGACGCCGGCTCCGCACCATGGCCCGCCAGCTCCCGGCCGACGCCTGGGACGCCCCCAGCGCCTGCCCTGGCTGGCATCGCCGCGACGTTTTCGCGCACGTCGTCTCCTGGGACGCTCAGCACCTCCGTAGCCTCGACGCGGTCCTCCAAGGCGACCCTCTCCCCGTCGAGGGCTGGCTGCCCGACCCGGATCAGCCCCAGCTCGACGCAGACGCCTGGAACGAGCAACAGGTTCAGGCCCAGCAAGACCTGTCCCTCGTCGAGTTGGCCGCCCACTCGGAAGCCAACCTCACGGCCATACTGGAGCGCCTCGCCCAAATCGGCCCCGACCAACTGCTCCAGCCCTACGGCTTCGCCCCGCACGTCATCGGCGCCATCGAATCCCATCTCCGCCACGTCAACGCCCACGCCGACGACATCGTCAACGGCCCCGCCACCATGCGCTCGGGCTAAGGAACGCTCCGCCGAACCTTCCTCCCAAGCTTACCGACGCAGCCCCAGCGCCCGCGTATAGGCTCGCTCCGCAATCGCCTCCACCGTCGACTGCCCCATCGCATCGACCAGCGCCGTCGCCCCCCGCGAGAGCAAGACCTGCGCCAGCGAGCGTCGCGGCTTGAGCACCATCGTCTCTGGATCGATCCCGGCCGCGCGGGCGCTGTGGCGTACCGCGTCGTCCAGATCGCCCAGCTCGTCGACCAGCCCCAGCTCCAGGGCTTTCGAGCCCAAGTGGATCTCCCCCGTCGCCAGCTCCGCGATCTGCGCCGCGCTCAGCTCCGGCCGGCCCTCCGTCACGATCTCGCGGAAACGGGCGTGCACCGCGTCGACCAACTCCTGCTCGCGCTTCAGTTCGTCGGCCGTCGGCTTGCGGAACAACGACCCTGCATCCTTGTGCTTCCCTGCCTTCGAGATCACCATCTCCACTCCGATCTTGTCCAATAGGTCCTCCACCATCGGACGCGCCGAGATCACTCCAATCGATCCAATCACCGCCGTCGGCAACGCGAAGATCCGCTCCGCTGCCACCGCCACCATGTAGCTCCCCGACGCCCCGATCCCGCGCACCGCCGCCACCAGCGGCTTTTTCCGCGCCAGTTTCTTCGCGGCGAGGTAGATGTCCTCCGATGCGAACGCACTGCCCCCGGGTGAGTCGATGTCCAGCACCACCGCCCGATAGCGCGGGTTACGCCCCACCTGTTGCAGCAAGCGAGTGAACTCGTGCGGTCGTACGCGCGGACCGATCACACCGTGCATCTCGATGATCGCCACTCGTGGCGGCAGGAATTCGTTGATGTTCATGCGACCCTCCGGTTCCCGATCAAGCCTCGCCGCGTGCAGCGTATCCCTTCGAGTGGCCCCCGGCAGTTCGTCGTTTGACCCAGTGCCCGGCCGCGGCCATCCTGTAGCTCGAGGGCCGAATCCCCACCCCCGGCTGACAGGAGGGACCGCAGTGTCGGAAGTAGATGTCTGCCCGCTTGCGGATCTCCCGCCCGGCTCTGTCACCGCGGCCGACGTCGATGGGCAGCGCGTCTGCGTCGCCAACGTCCACGGCGAGGTCTTCGCCGTTCGGGACCGCTGCCCCCACCTCTTCGCCCCCCTCTCCGCGGGCGAACTCAACGGCTCGCACATCGTCTGCCCCTGGCACGACTCCGAATTCGACATGCGCAGCGGCGAAACCCGCAAATGGCTGCCTAGCGGCATCTGGAACATGATCGACCGCTTCGCGCCCCCGCTCCCCCCACCCCTCGAAACCAACCGAAAGCCCGCCCCCATACGCCCTTTACCCACCCCCCTACTGGACGGCACCAAACCCCGCACCGACGACAATCACCGAAACGCCCAACCCCCGGGGCA
>JAPUIR010000406.1 GCA_027296805.1 Chloroflexota bacterium
GGCGGCGCGCAAGAGTGTGTTGGTGCACAACCTGGCGCAGGGGATCGCTGCGTTGCTGAAGTCGCGCAGGATCACAGTGCTGGAGGGTCGGGCGGCCTTCGTGAGCGCCACAGAGTTGCAGGTCCAACTCCTGGCTGGCGGCGAGGAGCCGATCGAAGCGGGCGCGGTGCTGCTGGCGACGGGCGCGCGCTATGAGCCGTCGGATCTGCCCGGCATCCCAGCAAACGACCAACTCTCGCCCGACGAAGCGCTGGCGCTGCCTGAGGCGCCGGGAACCGTGCTCGTGTTGGGCGGCGGACCGGCTGGGCTGGGTTTCGCCTGGGAATACGCATCGCTGTTCGGCGTCTTCGGCGAGCGGGTAATCCTGCTGGAGCCGGACGAGTTCGCGCTGTCGGGCTTCGACGAGGCCGTGGCGGGCGTGCTCCAGGAGTCGCTCAAGCAACTTGGGGTGGAGCTGCATCTCGGGGCGTCGATCACGGGCGCCGCGCGATCGGGCGACTCATGGTCGGTGGATATCGAGAGCGGCGACCAAACGCACTCGGAGGAGGTGGGCGCGATCCTACGGCCGGACTCGCGCGTGCCGGTCTCGGACGTGCCGGGGCTCGCAGCGCTGGGAGTCGTGGGCGAGGCTGGCTTCGTCGAAATCGACGCGGGATGCGCGACAGTTGCCGCGGGCCTGTTCGCGGCGGGGGACGTGACCGGGCCGCCCATGCTGTCCAGCGTGGCGGAGCTCCAAGGCCGGGTGGCGGCGGAGAACGCGCTGGGTGGCGCAGTGACGGCCGACTTGACTCTGGTGCCACGGGTGCTGCACACCGAACCGGAGATCGCCGCAGTGGGAATGACGGAGGCCGCTGCGCGGGAGGAGGGGTACGACGTCCTGCTTGGCTTGGCCAATCTGGCGGGCAACGGTCGGTCGGCGTCGCTGGGGCGGCGGGAAGGATTGGTCAAGCTCGTGGCGGACGGCGAATCGGGGGAGCTGTTGGGGGTCCATCTAGCAGCGCCGTTTGCCTCCGAAGCGATCGCCCAGGGCGTGCTGGCGCTGCAGCTGGGCGCGAGCGTGCAGGATCTGGCGGCCAGCGTGCAGTGGCATCCGTCGATCGCGGAGTCGATCAGCGAAGCGGCCCGAGCGGCTCTGCGATCCCTGGGCGGACGTTAGCCTGGCCGTATGGATGGCACAGTCGTCGTGGTGGACCTGGGGCGGCTGCCCTACGAAGCGGCGCATCGGCTCCAGGTCGACGCGCGCGACGCGCTGATCGACGAACGCGGGCCTCAGACGTTGTTCCTGGTCGAACACGACCCGGTCGTTACCCTGGGACGGCGCGGGAACCGCGGCGGGATCCTCTCAGAGCGGGCGCTGGCGGCGGCGGGAATACCGGTCCTGGAAACGGAGCGAGGCGGGGACGTGACTTACCACGGACCCGGTCAGCTCGTGGCCTATCCAATCCTCGATCTGCGCAAGCGGGACAGCGATGTGCGCCGCTACGTGGAAGATCTCGAACGCACGGCGCTACGCACGTTGGAGTCGTACGGGCTGTCCGCCCAGGCGGACCCTGAGCGGCACGGGGTGTACACGACGCGAGGAAAGATCGCGTCGATTGGGGTGCACGTGAGTCACTGGATCACGATGCACGGGATTGCGCTCAACATCGATCCTGATATGGAGCACTGGTCCTTGATCGCTCCCTGCAACCTGCCGGACGTCCAAGCGACGTCGATGGCGGCGGAGTTGCCGCTGCCACCGCTGTTCTCTGACGTGAAGGAGCGCTTCGTTGAGGCGTTTTCTGCGGTTTTCGCGATCCCGATCGAGTGGGGCACAGCCTACGGGCGCACGACTCGCGCCTAGATTCAGACGAGCGCGTAGATCGGATCTTCGTCCTCGCTGCGGGTGAGGCGGTCTTCGACGACGAGGGCGTCGAGGTGGGCCAGCGTCTCGGAGAGCGCCATGAACTGCTGCATGGGCTCGGTGCGGCGGGCGAAGACGACGCGCGAGATCTTGTAGCCGGTATTTGCGCCGGACGCGACCGCATCCAGGATCTCGACCCGCCGGGTCTGGTGGTGCTCGCGGATCTCCATCGATCGGTCCGCGGGCTGCTCGACATCGGCCTCATGGGCGGGGAGGGCGTAGCCGGGGTTGAGCTTCTCCACCAGGCGGCAGGACTCCTCGAACTGGATCAGCGGATTTGTATCACCAGGCGACCAAAGGCCGATGTGCGGTGTGATGCGCTGAAGCAGGTGGTCGCCGGTGAAGAGAAGATCGTCGGCGCGGTCGTAGATGCAGAGATGGCCCTCCGTATGTCCGGGCGTCCAAATGAGTTCGAGTTCGCGGCCATCGATGTTGAAGGTCTCGCCGCCCTGAACCAGGGTCGGTTCGATCGCGAAGCTGGCGAAGGGCTCGCGCGTCTCCCGCATTCGTTCCCATTCGGGCTGGGAGTCGCGCGGAAGGCTGGCGAAGGGGCCGGAGTCCATGGGGCTGCGGCCTTCGTCCATCATCCCCCGCATCGATTGGAGCTGCTCGAAGTCCTTTTCGTGGATGTAGACCGGGATCTCTGCTTGCTGCTGAATCCAGCCCGCGAGCCCGGAGTGATCCGGGTGGAAGTGCGAGACGATGACTCCAACGACGCTGTCCCAGCCGCCCACCAGACGCCGGATCGCTTCGTCCAGGCCGTGGCGCGCCTCCTCCGAGGGGAAGCCGGCATCGACCAGGAGCCAGCCAGAGCCCGTCTCCACCAGGTAGCAATGCACCTGTTGCAGCGGAAAGGGGATGGGAAGCGTGATCTGATGGACGCCCGGTCTCGTCATCGCGTTTCGCCTGTGATGAATTTTCTCTGACAGACATTTAGCCATCCCCTAACTTAGCGGTCAACAGCGAGTCGATCGCGGCGCGCAGCCTGAAGGAGGCCGAAATGATGCAAGCGACCCACCGCTGGTCCCACGGATGGCTGGAGCGGCCACGCGTCTGGCTGTGCGCTGTCGTCGCCATCGCTCTGATCGGCGCGGCCTGCACGACCCCCCGCGTCCAGGACGAGACCTCCGACGACCAGGCCGCCCCGGACCAGACCACACCCGGGGGAGCCGTGATCGGCGCCCCTGGGGACGATGGCGTAGCGCTGCCACTTCCCGATGCAGCCGCCGTCTTCGCGGCTGTGGGTCCGGCGATCGCGCTGGTACGTTCGCCGGACGGGACCGGGGCGGGCACGGGCGTGCTGACCGAGGGTGGCTTTCTCATCACCAGCGCGAGCGCGGTGGGAACCAACGAGTTGGTCGAGGTACGGATGGCGGGCGCACCCAGCTTCCGTCTCGTGCCCGTCCTGGAGGTGGATCGGCTTTTGAATATCGCGGTGCTCGGTCCCATGACCGATGCGACCACCGTGCTCGCCGTTGAGGGCGGCGGGGCACCCGCGATCGGGGGCGCCGTATTCTTGCTCGGATTCGCGAGCGCGGAGGCGGGCGTCAGCCAGCCATCGATTAGCGCGGGGCTGCTGTCCGGGGAGCGGAGCTGGGAATCGACGGGTGTGACGTTCCTGCTGTCGGACGTTGCTGTGATCCCGGGCCAGCTGGGAGGGGCCTTGGTCTCAATGTCGGGAGCGCTGTTGGGGGTGGCAGGACCACGCTTTGGCGACGACCGCGTGAGCCTGTTTGTGTCGGCGTCGGACATCCTCAACCGGCTGCGGATGCTGACCGAACCGGAGGGAATGATCGCCCCGCAGGATGTGGAACTTTCGCGGGGGGCGACCTTCCAGGTGTTGGGTTTCTTCCGCGACACAACCGAGATGGTGCTGGTCGTGGAGGCCCCTGCCGGGGCGGAGCTGACGGTCACGCTGGATGGTGATCAGGACGGCGCCCTGTCCGTCTTGGACGACGCGGGTAACGTTCTGGGCTTCGTGGACGAAACGAGCGGCGGCGCAG
>JAPUIR010000407.1 GCA_027296805.1 Chloroflexota bacterium
GGCCTGCGGGTGGCGGCCTTCGAGAGCCGGCGAGCCACGGAAGTGGAACGGATGCTGACCCGGGCGGGCGCCCACGCCTTCGTCAGCCCCTCGATGCGCGAAATCCCCCTGGAGGGCGATCAGCAGGTCCTCCGCTATGCGCGTCAGGTGATCGCGGGCGAGTTCGACGTCGTCGTCTTGATGACCGGGGTGGGCCTGCGCCTCCTCGTCGGTGCGATCGAGGGCTCTATCGGCAGCGAGCCGTTCCTGCGCGCGTTGGCGTCTAGCATCACGATCGCTCGCGGCCCGAAGCCGACGGCCGTGCTCAAGGACTGGGGCCTTCAACCGACGCATCAGGTCCCGGAGCCCAACACCTGGCGCGAGATTCTCGCCCTGATTGACGCGCAGGTGCCGGTTTCGGAAGTGGCCGTCGCCGTCCAAGAGTATGGGGTGCCAAATCACGATCTCGTAGCGGGACTCGAAGCGCGGGGCGCCACGGTCACGCCCGCCCCCATCTACCGCTGGGGTTTCCCGGAAGACGTCGCCCCCCTCGAGGCGAACGTGCGGCGCGTTGCCGCTGGTGACATTGACCTGGTCCTCTTCACCTCCAGCCAGCAAGTCGTCCACGTGCTCGCCACAGCGGACCGGTTGGGGCTCGGCGCGGAGGTACGCCGGGCGCTCGGGCACACGGTGATCGCGTCGATCGGTCCCACGACGAGCGCGACCTTACGCAAGGAGGGCCTGGCGGTGGAGATCGAGCCAGAGCATCCCAAAATGGGACATCTGATTCGCGTCGCGGCTGAGCAAGCGCCCGCGTTGGTGCGTCGCAAGAGGGAATGTTAAGCACCCCGAATGTGCTCGTGCGTTACGCCCCGCTGGCCCAACGGCCTAGGGTGTCTCCGCTGCCGGAGGCTCCCGGCGAGGACGTGAGTGCATGCTCGACACCGCGATCATCGTCCGCGGACTGCGGAAGGCGTACGACGCCGTCGAGGCCGTCCGTGGGATCGACCTTCAAGTGCAGCGGGGGGAGGTCTTCGCGCTCCTGGGCCCCAACGGTGCAGGTAAAACGACCACTGTCGAAATCCTCGAAGGCCATCGCGACCGCGACGCTGGCGAGGTCACGGTCCTGGGCCACGATCCGGAGCGGGGGGAACGCGCACTCCGTGAGCGCATCGGCATCGTGCTCCAGTCCACAGGGGTGGAACCCTACCTGACGGTCGAGGAGACGCTGCAACAGTTCAGAGGCTACTACCCCGCTCCCCGCCCGCTCGATGAGATCCTCGAGGTCGTTGGGCTGATCGAACAGCGCGGCCAGCGCGTACGCCGACTCTCTGGAGGGCAACGGCGCCGCCTCGACGTCGCGGTGGGGCTTGCTGGCGACCCGGATCTTCTCTTTCTCGACGAGCCGACCACCGGCTTCGATCCGGCCGCACGGCGGCAGGCGTGGGACCTCGTACGCAATCTCCGCAGTCTCGGCAAGACGATCCTCTTGACGACCCACTACATGGACGAGGCGGAGCAGCTGGCCGATCGGATCGCGATTCTGGTCGCCGGTGAGATCGTCGCGGAGGGTAAGCCCGACGACCTCATCAGGCGGGACGAGACGTCGACCATCCGATTCCGACTGCCGTCCGGCGTGGCGAATCTGCTGGAGGCCATCCCGGGAGAGATCGCGCTGGAGGGCGACGCGGTCACGATCCGGACGCCCCGCCCCACCGTCGTGCTGCAGCTGCTGACGACCCGCGCAACCGAGGGCGGCATCGAGCTCGACGATCTGACGGTTACTCACGCGACGCTCGAAGACATCTACCTCAGGCTGACGGCCGGTCAGGTGGGTGCGGACTGATGCGCACGCTGAAGTTGGGGCTGCGTCAGGTTTACTATGAGTTTCTCGCCTTCTACCGCAACCCGGCCTCCGCGTTCTTCACCTTCGCGTTTCCACTCATCTTTCTCGTGATCTTCAATCTGCTCTTTGGCAACGAGCTGCTCGAACTGCCCGGGGGCACGACGCGCATCTCCACCTTCTACGTGCCCGCGATCGCGGCGCTGGCCGTGATCAACTCGTGCTACACCGGGCTGGCCATGGGCATGGCGATCTCGCGCGATCAGGGCCTGCTCAAACGCGTGCGCGGGACCCCGTTGCCAGCGAGCGCGTTCCTCATCGGGCGCGTCGCATTCTTGACGCTCGTCGCTCTGGTCCTGGTGGGGATCGTGACGGCGTTCGGCGCGATCTTTTACGACGTGGATGTCCCGACCGGCACGGCCCCGGCGTTCGTCTTGAGTCTGGCGGTGGGGGCGGCCGCGTTCTGCCTGCTCGGCCTAGCGGTGACGACCTTTATCCCCAACGCCGATGCCGCCCCCGCGATCGTCAACGCCTCGATCCTGCCGCTGCTCTTTATCTCGGACGTCTTCATCCGCATCGATACGGACTCTCCCCGCTGGCTGGGGCTCGTCGGCGATCTCTTCCCGCTCAAGCATCTGTCCGCGGCGCTGCAGACGGCGTTCAACCCGTTCGAGACCGGGAGCGGCCTGGAGCTGACGCACCTCGGCATCGTTGCCTTGTGGGGGGCGTTCGGGGCGGTGATCGCCCTGCGTCGGTTCTCATGGGCACCGCGGGATTGAGACGGCGCCGGCTGGCGGATGTCCTTTAGGCGTCGATTCGGCCCCGCTCCGCCCTCCTCCGGAACGCGAGGCTGGGATCGATAAGCGCCTGTGGCGGCCGCGCTTCAGCGGGGGGCAACGGCGCGGCTAGACTTGTGATTGAGGACGGCGCAGGAGACGAGGTTCGCTGACTGTCAACGCGGCGGGCCAACAGAATCTGAGAGGGTGCCGGTAGGCCGAAGGAGGCCACAGCCTATCTGCCGACCGATCGTGCCGAAGTGGCGGAATTGGTAGACGCGACGGTCTCAAAAACCGTTGGGGGGCAACTCCCGTGCCGGTTCGAGTCCGGCCTTCGGTACCAACAAAAACGCTCCCGTGCAGCGGGAGCGTG
>JAPUIR010000408.1 GCA_027296805.1 Chloroflexota bacterium
TCGAGGCCAATGGGATCCGGATGCATGTCGTCACGGCGGGCCCGCCGGACGGCGAGCCGGTCGTGCTGCTGCATGGCTTTCCAGAGACGTGGTACGAGTGGCGCAAGACGATGCCCGCGCTGGAGGACCGCTATCGCTTGATTGTGCCGGACACGCGGGGGTTCGGTCAGTCGGACAAGCCGGCGGGGCTCTACGACCGCGCGATGCTGGCGGCGGACATCGTGGGCGTGCTGGACGCGCTGGAGGTGGAGCAGGCGGCGGTGGTGGGTCACGATTGGGGCGGGATCATCGCCTTCAAGGTCGCGATCGATTGGCCGGAGCGGACGACGAAGCTGGCGCTGATGGACACGCTCTGTACGGTCTGGCACCGGGGCGCGGTGCACGGCTATTGGTTCAAGGCGCAGCCGCGGCCGGAGGAGTTCTTCGCGGAGTTCCACGCGCAGTTCATCGAACAGGTGTTCACGGGCAGGTCGGAGCCGGCGTTGCCGGGCTGGCCGGAGTCGCCTTGGGTGGGCCGCTCGGCGGTGGCGCTGTCGAGAGGGAGCTGGGCGAGCGCGGAGGACATCGCCACCTACAAGGAGGCGTTCGCCGATCCGGGATCGCAGCGGGCGGCGATCACCTACTACCGCGATGCGCTGGCGTTCACGCGCGTGCTGCCGTCGCACAGCTTCGACGCGGAGGAGTCGTACGAGACGCTGTCGTCGGCGCAGGTGGCGGAGATGTGGGAGGCGGGGCTGGAGAACCACGCGCTCTACGACGAGTACTTCGACTATGGGCCGGAGGACCGGCGCAAGCGCTACCCGCACCCGACGTTGTGGATGTTCGCCGATCCCAAGGGGTCGATGGCGCCGGGGACGATCCCCAGCGGCAACCCGTTCTTCGACCAGTTCAGGGCCTACTTCCCCGACCTGCGCGGTGAGCCGGTGCCCGAGGCGGGGCACTTTTTCCCGGAGGAGAAGCCGGAGTTCACGAACGCGCGGCTGCGTCGGTTTCTAGACGGCGACGACCGCTAGGGATCGGAGCCACCCCCGGCTCAGTCGACGATGATGGGGTCGCGGCCGCGGACATAGCGGAGGCGGATCCGCCAGGAGAATGGGATGTCACCAACGAGCTCCCCGCCGGGGGCCCAGCTATAAACGGTGGCAGTGACGTCGTCCAAAGTCGGGGCCATGTCGATACTGCAGGTGAGGAAGATCGCCTGATCGCCGGAGGCCGGCGTGGCGAGGAAGGTCACCGGGCGCTGGACGATGAGAATAGGCCCACAGACGTAATTACTGAGCAGGATCGAGACTTTGCCGTGGTGGTCCGTGACGGCACTTGCGTCCAGCTCGATGGCCTGCTCCTCGTCGCACCGCGGCCTCCCCAACGACCGATCGCCGTTCGCCAACACGACTCTCTGATCACGGGTGTCCTTGCGGACCAGCGGACGATCCTCGGTATAGATGCTGCGATAGGCTGCCACTTCGAAAAGCTCAAGATCTGAGTGCGGCAACAGATCTCCATGTGTGGTCATGACTCACCCTCTCATCGCGAGACCGGGACCGTGCGCCCCAGCGCTACGCTTTCCCGTCTCAGGAGGGTCTGTCTAACTCAGCGCTGCCCAGCTCCGCATCGACCAAGTGGCTCAGGTTAGGAATCGTGAGCTCGCCGCTATCAGGCGTGGGTCGCCTGGCGCGCCGCGGGTGCCGCGTCCAGCTCGCCCTTGAGGAATGCGATCAGCCGCGGATAGGCCGTCTCGTCCTGGAAGAGGAAGAGGTGGCCGCCCTCGAACAGTTCGTAGCGGGCGTTGGGGATCTGGGCGGCGATGCGGCGGCCGTTGCCCGGCGGGGCGATGCCGTCGTACTTGCCGGAGCAGACCAGGACGGGCATGGAGAGTGACGGCAGACGGTCGTAGACGTCGAGTTGGCGGCGGGCCTCCAGCTGACGCCGGTAGCCCATCGCCTTGGCGGGATTGTCGGAGCCGATCGCGGCGCCTTCCAGCGATTGGTCCAGGAGGTGCTGGAAGTGTTCGGGGTTGGCGGCTTGCCAGGCGGCGTCGCGGCGGACGTCGGAGAGTTCAAGCTGGCGGCGGAAGCGCTGCTCCGGCACGAGGTCGAGCAGTTCATTGAGCGGGAAAGAGGGGCGGCCCGCGCCACCGCTGGAGGTGCAGTTGAGCACCAACCGCTCGATCCGCTGGGGGAAGCGTGCGGCGAACTCCTGGCCCACCATGCCCCCGAAGGAGGTCCCGGTGACCAGACAGGAATCCCAGCCCATCGCCTCCAGTAGCGCGTCGGCGTCCTCCGCGTAGTCCTGCATGGTGTAGGGCTCGTCGGGGATGGAGGTTTGCCCCAGGCCGCGCTGGTCGTAGGCGAGGATGGTGAACTCCGACGCCAGCGGTGAGTCGAAGACATTGGGCTTGCGGCGCAGGTCGCCGCCGGAGCCGCTGATCGAGAGCAGCCGGGGACCCTCGCCCTGCAACTCGTAGTAGATCTCGATGTCACGGACGTTCACGTAAGGCATCGCACCACCTCCCGACCACGAGCCTAGTAGGGGAACGGGCGATTCGGAAGTGATGTGAACGCGGATCCCGGCAGGCGTTTAGTTAGCTAGGGTTTGGCCGCTTCGCGATCGAGGAGCTGTTGCTTACGGTCCACGCCCCAGCGATAGCCGCCGAGGCCGCCGTCTTGGCGCACCGCGCGATGGCAGGGCACGACGACGGAGACGGGGTTGCGGGCACAGGCCTGACCGACGGCGCGGGCGGCTTTGGGCTTGCCCAGTGAGGCCGCGATCTGCGCGTAGGTGCGTTGCTCGCCGCGCGGGATCTCCTGCAAGGCACGCCAGACCTGACGCTGGAAGGCGGTGGCGCGCACGTCGAGCGGGAGTTCGATGGCGGGCGCTTGGCCCGCGAGGTGCCGCACGACCAGCTCCAGCCAGGGCGACAAGCCTTCGCGGTCCTCCTCCAGTTGAGCGCCGGGGAACTCGCGGGCGAGCTCCGCCTTGAGGGTGCCAGCGTCGTTGCCGAGGTAGACGGCGCTGACGCCGAGATCGGTGGCCGCGATCATGACCAGGCCGAGATCGCAGTCGGCGCTGCCGTAGCGCAAGGTGAGTCCGGCGCCACCCTTGGCGTACTGTCCGGGGGACATGCCCAGGGACGCCTTGGCCCCCTCGTAGACGCGGCTGCTGGACCCGTAGCCGGCGGCGTAGGTCGCCTCCGTGACGGAGGCGCCATCGCGCATCAAGCCCTTGAAATGACTGATGCGGCAGGCGTGGGCGAACTCGCGTGGACTCAGCCCCACGTGCCGGCGGAAGACGCGCTGCAGGGTGCGCGGTTGCATGCCGGCGACGGCCGCCAGTTGGGCTGTCGTGAAGCGACCGTCGGGGCGGGCTTGGAGGAGACGGCAGGCACGACGCACGCGCGCTACTTCGGACAGTCGCGGGGGACGCTCCTTGGGGCGGCAACGTTTGCAGGCGCGATAGCCCGCTCGCTCCGCGGTTTCCGGCGCTTCGAAGAAGGAGACGACTTCGGGGCGGGGGCGGCGGGCCGGACAGCCGGGCCGACAGTAGATGCCGGTGCTACCGACGCCGAGCACGAAGGCGCCGTCCCAGGAGGTGTCCCGCTCGACGACGGCGCGCCAGCGGGGATCGGCTTCGACCGTCGCTCGTCGTTCATCGATGGTGGGTGTGGCCATGGACTCTCTCCCCCTGTTGCCGCTGGCCATCCCAGTCGCGCCAGCCGTAGCGTCAGAGTGCCCGATCGACGGGGGGCTCGCTATCCGCTTCCCGACAGCAAAGCTGGGCCGCTTCCCGACAGCAAAGCTGGGCCGCTTCCCGACAGCGAAGCTGGGGAGTGTGTCAGGGGCGGCCAGTGGTTAGCCCGCCAGCTCGTTCATGGCGGTGGCAAGATCGACGTCGAGCTGGGTGATGCCGCCGGCGTCGTGGGTGCTGAGGTCGACGACGACGCGGTTGTAGACGTTGAACCACTCCGGATGGTGGTCCATCTTCTCGGCGACCAGGGCCGCTCGGGTCATGAAGCCAAAGGCGGCCACGAAGTTCGCAAACTCGAACTCGCGGTGGAGCTTCGCGTCGGCGACGGACCAGCCTTGCGGCAGAGCGGCCTGCACCTGGTCTTCGGACAGCGGGTCTGGCATGGGTCACGCTCCTTGCAGTCGTGGGTGGTACAGGCTCATCGCCGATGCTGGCCAGGCAAGGGTATCAAGCCCGAGGCGGCCTTCGGGATTCTCGAGCACCGAGCGCGGCGCGGGAACGTATCCTGAGCGCGGCCGGAGATCTCCGGCGCAGCGGGGGAAGCGATGGCGACGCCGGCCGAAGACCGCGCCGCGAGCGCGACGCCCGAGGCAGCCATCGAGGCTGCGTTCGAGGCAGGGGCCAAGGGGATGGAGCGCCGCCGACGCTCCGTGGCGCTGCTTGCGTTGTCGACGCTGCTAGCGATGAGCGCCTGGTTCTCGACGGGCGCGGTGGGTCCCGCGCTGCAGGAGGCGCGCAACTACTCCGGCAGCGATCTGACCTGGATGGCGGTGGCGGTCCAGGCGGGGTTCGTCAGCGGCACCCTGGTGATCGCGCTGCTCAACATCGGCGACATCTTCCGGCCGCAACGCGTCTATCTGATCGGCGCGGTTGTGGCCGCCGTGGCCGCGATCTCGCTGTTGCCGGATCAGACGGCGTCGCCCGCGATCGCGTCGCGCTTTGCGATCGGCGTGGCGCTGGCCGCGGTCTACCCGATCGGGATGAAGATCGTGGCGGGCTGGTATCGCTCCGGGCGCGGGTTGGTGCTGGGGGTGATGATCGGCGCGCTTTCGCTGGGGTCAGGGCTGCCGCATCTCTTCGGCTCGCTGTTCGACCCCGACTGGGAGCCGGCGATCATCGGCGCCGCGGTCGCGACATTGATCGGCGGCCTCCTGGTGGCGTTCTTCGTCCCCTCCGGTCCCTTCACGGCCAAGGCCGCTCCGTTCCGGCCGCGCTACTTCCTGGAAGTTCTTCGCCAGCGCCCGACGGTGCTGGCGACCGGCGGCTATCTGGGCCACATGTGGGAGCTGTATGCCATGTGGACCTGGATGCCTGTGTTCCTACTCGGGATCGTGGGGGAGCGCACGGTGCTGTCCGGCTCGTTCGAGCTGAGCAAAGTGCTGACCTTCGCGGTCTTCGCCGCCGGCGCGGCCGGATGCGTGGCGGCCGGCTTCGGCTCGGAGCGTTGGGGCCGGACCCGATCCGCTTCCGCGGCGATGATCGCGAGCGGAACGATCGCGGTGTTCATCGGCTTTCTGCCCACGGATCTCGAGGTGCTGATCGTCGTGCTGGCGCTGATCTGGGGCTTCGCCGTCGTCGCGGACTCGGCGCAGTTCTCGACCGCCATGTCAGAGCTGGCCGACCCCGACTACTTGGCCAGTGCCCTGGCGCTGCAGACGGCGCTGGGTTTCTTGTTGACGATCCTGAGCATCCGGCTGCTGCCGATTGTGGAGGGCGAAGCAGGCTGGGGTGTCGCGTTCGCGATGCTGGCCGTGGGTCCGGCGTTGGGGACGCTATCGATGATGCGGCTGCGCCGGCTTCCGGAGGCGGCGGCGATGGCGGGAGGACGGCGTTGAGCGGTGCCGCTCCCGGTACGCTGCGCGCATGGAGATCGAAGGCACGGTTCGACGCTTTATCGAGACTGCCCGGTCGGGTCACCTTGCCACGGCGGACTCGGAGGCCGATCCGCATCTGGTGCCGGTGACGTTCGTGCTGATCGACGAGGCGATCTACATCGCGATCGACGAGAAGCCGAAGACGACGACGCGGCTGAAGCGGCTGCGCAACATCGAAGAGAATCCGCGCGCCGCGTTCCTGGTTGACCAATACGACGATGACTGGACTCGCCTCGCCTGGGTGCTCTGCCGCGGCGCGGCCGATGTGCTGGAGCCGGGGACCCAGCCCGCGGACGCTCCCGCGCGCGACGAAATCCTGGCAGAGCTGCGGGCGAAGTATCCGCAGTACCACGACCACGACTTGGCCAGCCGCCCGATCCTGCGGCTGGTGATCGAGCGGGTGACGCAGTGGGGGGCGGTCGAGGGGTAGGCGCGTGAGGCGGCGCCGGGATCAAGCGTCGATCGCTACATGACCAATATTGACCAGTGGATATCGCCGTCAATGGTCAATTTCCGCCATATCCGTGGCCGCAGGTACACCGTAGCCTCGTCTCACTCGCGACGTAGCAGATGGGATCCGTGGGATCCGGGCGCAGTGTTCGCGCTACGCAGATCTTCGATGCGAGCTGATTCGGATTCGATTGGAGAGCACGATGAAACGTCAGATCACCATTCGCAGGCTGGCGGCAGCGGGCATCGTGACCGTGGGCCTCGCCGCTTTGGTTCTGGGCATCGATCTGACCGACGATGCCGTCGTCCTCATACGAGGCCACATCGCGAACTGGGGCTAAGCCAGCCGCGTCTGGTCGGGCCAGC
>JAPUIR010000409.1 GCA_027296805.1 Chloroflexota bacterium
GAATCACTCGAGGAGGAAGTAGTCGATATAGGATCCAGCGCCGGCGCAGCTGTCGGCAACCAGGAGCGAGACGCGCTTCGCCGTTGCGCCCGAGTTCTGGACGACTCCCTCGACGATGATCGGGGCCCGGATGCTTCCAGAAGAGATGCGCTGGATTACCAGCGGCGATGCCGCGACGAGATCCGCCTTACAGTTCCCTTTGCTGGCTGAATTGAAGTAGACCACTCTGAAAGCAGTGGCGCCGGGATCAGCGTCGAACCCGAGTATCTCCATCTCGGAAGAGACCTCCACATCGGCCGCGAGGAAAGCAAGCTGGCGGCCCGCGCCGGGGTTGCCCTGGGGGCCAGCGGCGCCAGTCAGGCCCACAGCCCCATCAATGCCGTCTGTGCCGTCCGAGCCCGGGGTGCCATCCGCACCCTGAGCGCCATCCATGCCGTCCGCGCCATCTGCGCCCGGCGCGCCATCCATGCCATCCATGCCGTCCGCGCCATCCATGCCATCCGCGCCGTCCGCCCCATCCACGCCATCCGCGCCGTCCACGCCGTCCGCGCCGTCCGTGCCGTCGCTCCCATCAGCTCCCGCGGGGCCTGTCGCGCCCACGGGGCCGGGCGGGCCCGCAGGCCCGAAGGGACCGGGGATGCCAGTGGACCCGACGAGCGTGGTCTCTGGCTCGGACCAGGTCAGTTCGCCGTTGACGATCGCCAGAACGGATCCTTCTCCGGGCTCGCCGGCAATCTTGAGATCCTCGATCCCGATCACGTTCGCGATGACTTCTTGCCGCCAGGTGATCGAACGGGAGGCGCGCAGCCAGAAGACATCGTTCGTGCGCAGCTCTCGCAGGGTGCTTGCGATCCCTAGCGTGTCCGGGAGCCAGTACTGGAACTGCCCGAGTGCCGGGTCCCAGCGGAAGATCGCGATCGTGGCGGACAAGAGGGCCGGCCCCAACGCATCCGCGACGGGCAACGGCGGCCCGAGATACACGAGGTTGTTGAACCCGGGATGGATCTCGCTAAAGAGCGCGTCGTCGTCGTCGGCCTGGGCGACCATTACGGCCATCGCCAGGCCGCAGAGGATGAGCCCCAGCGCGATCGGCATGAGCCACAACCGTCGGACGTGCATCTTGGTCGCCTCGCTCTATCGGTTGTCCATCGAGCAACGCGCACTTTACGAATTTTGACGCTCAGGCGATCACTTATCATGTAAATGGATCGACCTTGAACTATCTTCTCTCGGCATTGAGTAAGATCGGATCGAGCGCGGACAGAGCCCCCGAAGAGCAACGGGGCGAGATGCGCACTTGCTCCCGCTGAGGAAGCGAGAGCGTTGTGTTCGCTCAGTGCGGGAGGTTGTCGATGGGGATGGGCGCGATGTCGCCGGCGGGGTCGAAGCCGAAGATACGGCCGTAGAAGTAGAGCTCGCCTTCGAGGGCGGCCTCGATATTCTCGGCACGACGGAAGCCGTGCTGCTCGCCTTCGAAGGCGAGGTAAGCGACGGGCAGCCCCTTGGCGCGCAGCGCGTCTGCCATGCGCTCGGACTGGTCGGGCAGAACGATCTTGTCCTCGAGGCCCTGGAAGAAGGCGACGGGACAGTTGAGCTGGTCCGTGTGGTGGATGGGGGAGCGGGCGTCGTACAAGTCGCGGCGCTCAGGGAAGGGTCCGATCATGGAATCCATGTAGCGGGACTCGAACTTGTGGGTCTCGGTGGCGAGGCCCTCTGCGTCGGAGACGCCGAAGTGGCTAGCCCCCGCGGCGAAGACGTCACGGAAGGTGAGGGCGCAGAGGGTCGTCCAGCCGCCCGCGCTGCCGCCGGTGATGGCGAGGCGATTGGGATCGACATCGCCGCGCTCGACGAGGAAACGGGCGCCGTTGACGCAGTCGTCGACGTCGACGATGCCCCACTTGCCGTTGAGGCGGCGTCGATAGTCGCGGCCGTAACCGGTGCTGCCGCCGTAGTTGACGTCCAGGACGGCGATGCCGCGGCTGGTCCAGAACTGGCGCCGGAGGTTGAGGGTGTCGGAGGTGGCGCCGGTGGGACCGCCATGGCTCATGACAAGCAGGGGTGGGCGATCGCCGTCGGGGGCTTGGAAGTCGGCGTTGCGGGCTGGGTAGAAGAAGGCATGGGCGGTGAGGCCGTCTTCGGTGGGGAATTCGATCGCCTCCGGGAGGGAGAGGTCGCCCGGGTCGATCTCCACGCTGGAGGCGCGGCGCAGTTCGCGACACTGCCCCGATGCGGGGTCGTAGAGGACCACGGCCGGGGAGCGATCGGGGGCGCCGCCGATGAAGACAACACCCCCGGCGGCGGCGTTCACGGCATGGATCTCGGTGTAGGGGGTGCCGAGGTCTTGGACTTCGCCGCTCTCGAGGTCGATCGCGGCGAGTGACCAGGAGCCCTGTCTTCCGACCGCAGCGACGGCTTGGGTTGGTGAGACGAAGGCGTAGGTGCGGGTGCCGAAGCCCCAGTGGGGCTGGCCCAACTCAGCGTCGATCTCGACGATGCGTTCGCTGCGGGTGTCGTGCTCGGTATCGGCGCGGTAGAGGTTCCACCAGCCGCTGCGGTCGGAGACGAAGTAGAGGCGGCCGTCGGGCGACCAGGCGGGCTGGAAGATCGATTCGTCGTTTGCGCCGGCCACGAGGCGGGGCGGGCCGAGGGAGCCGTCGTCGTTGACGCGGGCAAGCTTCAGCTCGGTGCCGTCCCAGGGCATGTTGGGGTGATCCCACTCGAGCCAGGCGAGCTGGGAGCCGTCCGGGCTGAGCTGGGGCGCGGCGTAGAAGTCGCGGCCCTCGGCCAGGGTCTGGGGTTCGACGCTGGCGTCGCCGATGGCCGCGCCGATCGAGACGAGGGAGTTGACGGCCTCCGCGTCGGGGTCGCTGTGGTCCTCGCAGACGGCGATGAGGCGGTCGCGGGTGGCGTCGAAGGCGGCGTCGGCGAAGCGGAGGGGGCGTTCGGGCGTGATCGCGACAGGGGCGGAGTCTTCCGCCAGCGTCTGCCGGTAGATGCGCTGGTCCGTGAAGTTGGAAAAGTAGGCGACGCCGTCGTGGACGCAGACGGGAGCGCCGCCGTATTCGTGCACGAGGGTACGGGCGTTGTAGTCGCTCGGGGTGCAGTCGCGGGCGCCTTCGTCGTCGTGGCGGACGAGGACGTAGCGACCGGCCTCGGCGGGCCGGGTCTCGATCCAGTAGACGGCGTCGGGGGCGGGGGCGATGTCGAGGAAGCCCACGGTCTGCGCGGTGATGAGGCGCGCCGTGATGGTGGATCGCCAGTTTCCGTAGGGGGCGGTCTGCGGCTGTGCCACGGGAACCTCCTGCTGGCCCCGCAGCGTAGGCGACTGTGGCCAGCGCGGTCACGCGCGGCCCGACAGACGCGGTAGCCTGTCGGCGCAGCGCCTGGTTTGACGAGCAAGGCTGACGAGCAAGGCTGACGAGCAAGCTGGTAAGCAAGACCGAGGGAAGAAGGGACGAAGACGTGGCCACACGCGTTCCCGCCGAGGGTCCGCCCGCGACGCCCCCACGCCGGCCCGAAGACCAGCCCCTGGCGGACGACGTACGTCGGCTGGGCGCGAGGTTGGGCCAGACAATCGCGGACTTGCAGGGGGAGGAGGTGTTCGACGCGGTGGAGGAGCTTCGCGAGCTGACGCGCCAACGGCGGGGGGCGGAGCGGGAAGCGGGGGAGGCGCTGCTGGACACGATCGTTGGGCTGGTGCAGACGTGGGACCTGCCCAAGGCGGAGGCAGTGGTGCGGTCGTTCGCGATCTATTTCCAACTCGTGAATACGGCCGAGGAGACGCATCGGGTTCGGCGCCGGATGGCGTACGAGCGGCTGGAAGACCCTGTTCCGTCTCCGCGCTCGCTGCGGGCGACCCTCGGCGCTTTGCTCGAGGCGGGGGTGGATGCCGCGGAGATCGGGGAGGGGATCCGGCGGATGTGGCTGCGGCCGGTCTTGACGGCGCACCCCACGGAATCGACCCGCCGCACGACGCAAGCGAAGCTGCAATCGGTGCACCACGCGTTGCTACGGCGTGACGAGGAAGCGCCGGTGCGGCAAGCACTGATCGACGATCAGATCGCGATGCAGATCGAGTCGCTGTGGCAGTCGGACCAACTGCGGCATCGTCGGCCGACGGTGCTGGAGGAGGTGCGGCTGATGCTGGACGTGTTCGACCAGACGCTGTGGGAGGCCGTGCCAGGGGTAGTGGAAGAGGTGCGTCGAGCGAGCGCGGAGGTGGGGGTCGATCTGGGGGACGAGGTCGCGCCGATCAGTCTGGGCACCTGGATGGGCGGGGATCGGGACGGGAATCCGAACGTGACACCGATGGTGACCCGTCAGACGGCGTTGGTGATGAAGGAACGGGTCCTGTTGCGCTACCTGGAGGCGGTGCGCGAGCTGGTACCGGTGCTGTCACATTCGACGCGGCGGGTGCGGATGTCGCCCGAGTTGCTGGCGAGCGTGGAGCGCGACGGCGAGTCGATGCCGCAGGTGAAGGGCCGCAACGCGGAGATCTATCGCTACGAGCCCTACCGGCTGAAGTTGACCTACATGGCGGCGCGGCTGCAAGCGAGTCTGGCGGTGGCGCACAAGGCGCTGGATTTCGACGAGATGGCGATGCTGCCCGGTCAGCTCGACGTGCGGGTGGCCGAGCGCGAGGCGGCGGACGATGGGCAGGCCTACGAGTCGGCGGAGGAGATGTTGTCGGACCTGATGCTGATCGCGAGCAGTCTCCTGGGGCACGGGGGGCGAGCCGCGGTGAGCCGCAACGTGCGGCCTTTGATCGATCGGGTGCGGGCCTTCGGATTCCATCTCGCGACCCTGGACGTGCGCCAGGACGCGGCGCGCTTTTCGTCGGCGCTGAACGAGATCGCGGAGAAGAGCGCGGCGATCTCGGACGGCGGCGCCTACGGCTATCTGTCGGAGCGGGAGCGGGTGGAATGGCTGCGCGACGAACTGTCGGGGCGGCGGCCGTTGCTGCAGCCGGGCGTGGAGCTCTCCGAGGCGACGGCGGACGTGCTGGGGATGTTCGACTCGATCCGGTTCGTGCGGGAGCACACAGGGCCGCGCGGACTAGAGTCGTGCGTGGTCTCGATGACGGCGGAAGTGTCGGACGTGCTGGCCCCGATGGTTTTGGCACGCGAGGCGCAACTGCTGGGTTGGCAGGGGGACAAGTACTTCTCGCAGCTGCGGATCGTGCCGCTGTTCGAGCGGCTGCCGGACCTGCGCAACGCGCCGCGGATCATGCGCACGCTGTTCAATGACCCGGTCTATCAGCGTCAGTTGGAAGCGCACGGCGGGGTGCAAGAGGTCATGATCGGGTACTCCGACTCGGCCAAGCGGGTGGGGATCCTGCCCGCCGCCTGGGGCCTCTATCGGGCGCAGGAGGAGCTGCTCAAGGTGGCGGAGGAGGCGAGCGTGGAGCTGGTGCTGTTCCACGGACGCGGGGGGACGGTGAGCCGGGGCGGCGGCCCATCGCACGACGCGATCCTGGCACAGCCGCCGGGGGCGGTGCGTGGGGGGATCAAGTACACCGAGCAGGGGGAGATGATCCAGTTCACCTACGGGCTGCCCGCGATTGCGCACTGGAACCTGGAGCAGTCGACGGCGGCGGCGCTGGCGCATCAGTTCACGGACTGGCGGGAGGCGGTGGAGCCCGACGACCAACGTCGCTTCCGGGAGGCGATGGACGAGCTGGCGGAGACCGCGGAGGACACCTATCGGAAGGCGATCCACGAGGACCCGCGGCTCTATCACTACTTCCAGCAAGTGACGCCGCTGGCCGAGCTGGGGCTGCTGCCGATCGGGTCGCGGCCGGCGTACCGGCCGTCGGCGGACGGGGGGCGGCAGCAGAGCATCGATGGGCTGCGGGCGATCCCCTGGGTCTTCGGCTGGATGCAGTCGCGGCACGTGCTGACGGGATGGATGGGGGTGGGCTCGGCGCTGCACGATTTCATCGCGCAGCACGAGGATGGGCTGGCACTGCTGCGAGAGATGCGGGCGCGCTGGCCGTTCTTCGCGTCGTTCCTGTCCAACGTGGAGATGGTCTGCGCCAAAGCCGACCTCGATATCGCGCAGCACTACGTGAACAGTCTGGGAGATGACGAAGCCCCGGCGGTGTTCGGCGCGCTGCGGGCTGAGTACGACCGCACGGTGCAGGCGCTGCGAGATGTGAGCGAGGTGGATCGGCTGCTGGAGCGCAATCCGGTCCTGCGACGCTCGATCGACCTGCGCAACCCCTATGTCGATGCGCTTTCGATTCTGCAGGTGGAGTTGATCAAGCGGCGGCGCGAGGTGGGCGACGACGAGCCGGGCAATGAGGAGCTGCTGGAGGCGATCCTGCGCTCGATCAACGGCGTGGCGGCAGGGCTGCGCAACACGGGTTAGCCCTCGGCGACGCGCTCTCGCACGCGGGGCAGGATCTCATCGACGAGGCGCTGGTATTGATCGCGCTGGTGCCAGCTCGTGGCGCGCAGGGTGATCGACTTGGCGCCTTCGTGGGCGAGCGCCGTGAGTTGGTCGACGACTTCGTCCGGGCTGCCCGCGGCGGTCCAGGCGGCCACCATCTCCGGCGAGAAGACGGGCCCGTAGTACTCGTCCAGGAAGCGCTTGGACTCCTCGAGGCAGGTCTGGCGATCGGAGCCGATGCTGAAGTTGTGATAGGCGATGTTGGGGAAGGAGGCGGCGTCGCGGTTCTCCTGGGCGAGAAAGCCTTCGATCTTGCTCCAGTTGGTCTTGAACATGCCGGGGAACATCTGCACGGTCATCCAGCCGTCAGCCATGCGGGCGACGCGATGCAGGGCGCGCTCCCAGACCTGGGGCTGGCTCTCGGAGGGGAAGGGGTTGGAGGCGATCCAGACGGGGCAGGGATCCTGGACGGGAAGGGGCTCGATGAAGGCGTCTTGGAGCGATCGCCAGCGGCCCTCGTGGGTGACCTTGCCGCCCGCCCAGAGGGCGCGCACGAGCTCGATGTTCTCCTCTAGGCGTGAGGCGCGTTCCTTGTCGAGGACGCCCCAGTTGGCGCCTTCAGCGGCGCTGGCGCCGCCGCGCACGATGCCGGTGCAGGCCGCCAGCAGCATGCGCCCCTGGGAGATGAAGTCGAGGGTGGCCCATTGGTAGGCGAAGACGAAGGGGTCGCGCACAGGGAAGGAAGCCATGCAGCCGACGCCCAGGG
>JAPUIR010000041.1 GCA_027296805.1 Chloroflexota bacterium
TGCATCGTTTTCATCGACGAGATCGATGCGGTCGGCCGCCAGCGCGGCTCTGGGCTGGGTGGCAGCCACGACGAGCGCGAGCAAACGCTGAACCAGATCCTGGTTGAGATGGACGGCTTCGATAGCGCGACCAACGTCATCGTGATCGCGGCCACCAACCGGCCGGACATCCTCGATCCGGCTCTCACGCGCCCCGGTCGCTTCGACCGCCAAGTCGTGCTGGACGCGCCGGACGTGCGCGGACGTGAGGCCATCCTCGACGTGCACAAACAGGGCAAGCCCCTGGCGGAGGACGCCGATCTGGGCATTGTGGCGAGGGAAACGCCCGGCTTCTCCGGCGCGGACCTGGCCAACCTATTGAACGAAGCCGCCATCCTGGCCGCCCGCCGCAACAAGAAGAAGATCACGAACGCGGAGCTGGAAGAGGCCGTCGACCGCGTCATGGTGGGACCGGAACGCAAGAGCCGCATCCTCACCGGGCGCGAAAAAGAGATCGTCGCCTATCACGAGGCCGGCCACGCCCTCGTCGCGGCGATGATTCCCGGCCACGACCGCGTGCACAAGATCACGATCGTGCCGCGCGGCCTGGCCGGCGGCTACACCAAGTACCTCCCGGAGGAGGAACACCGACTCGCCAGCCGCTCTCACTGGGAAGGCTTCATGGCCTCCGCTCTGGGCGGCCACAGCGCCGAGGACCTCGTTTTCGGCGAGATGACCACCGGCGCCCACGATGACCTCTCGAAGGCGACCCAGATCGCGCGGAACATGGTCACGCAATGGGGCATGAGCGAAAAGCTGGGGCCACGCACCTTCGGCAAGAAGGAATCTCTTGTCTTCCTGGGCAAGGAACTCAGCGAACAGCGCGACTACTCAGAGAAGATCGCCGAACAGATCGACGACGAAATTCGCGAACTGATCGATCGCGCCCGCGATCGCGCCCGCGGGATCCTCTCGGAGCACCGACAACGGTTGGATTACCTGGCCGCACGCCTCATAGAAGACGAGACACTGGAGCCCGATCAACTGCGCGAGATCTTCGCCTGGGAGCCCGGACAGTCCCTGCCCGCAAAGGCCGCCCCTCCGGCCCCACCCAAGAGCCCCGAGCCGCCCGGCGCATCGCCTCCACCAGGCAGTGACGAGGGCGAACGCGAGCCCGTGATGCCGCCCAAACCGGGGCTGATCTGGGGCGGGGACGGCAGCAGTTACGAGATACCGGAGTAGACCGATCTGGGCCAGGGCAAGCGTGTTGCTTGACCCCCCTGAGAAGCCGCTCCTACGCTGGAACCCGCAATCAATCCACGTAACATCGAGATGAGACGATGCACGCCGTCATCCGCACCGGCGGGAAACAATATCGCGTGACGCTGGGCCAACAGGTCCGCGTCGATCGGCTTGCGGGCGCCGCTGGTGACACGGTCGACCTCACCGACGTGCTCCTCCTCAGCGACGAGGACAGCACCACACTCGGAACCCCCACGGTGGAGAACGCACACGTCGTTGCCTCCATCGTGGAACAGGTCCGAGGCCGCAAAATTTTGGTCTTCAAGTACAAGTCCAAGAAACGCTACCGCAAGCTCCGTGGGCACCGCCAGCGACATACTGACCTCCGTATTGAGGAGATCGTGGGGCCGGACGGCGCGTCGTACAAACATGAGAAGCGAGAGCACATCGTCGAAGAGGAACCTGTGGCCGAGGAAGAGGCTGAGGACGAGAAAGACGAGGCGGCGGTCGACGAGGCCAGCAGCGATGAAGCTGCAGTCGACGAGGCTGAAGTCGACGAGACCACTGTAGACGAGGCCAAAGACGAAACCACTGAGGACGACACAGCAGTCGATGAGGTCGAGGACGACGCGTCCAAGAACGAGGCCCCAGCCGATGAGAATGACGAAGCCGCGGACGACTCCGAGGCCGAGCAAGACACGGAGGATTAGCCATGGCTCATAAGAAGGGCGTTGGCTCATCCCGCAACGGCCGCGACAGTAATTCACAGCGCCTGGGCGTCAAGCTCTATGACGGACAAGCGGTGCGCGCCGGTGGCATCATCGTGCGGCAGCGGGGCACCCGCGTTCATCCCGGCGAGAACGTTGGCGTGGGGCGCGACCACACCCTCTATGCCATGACGGACGGACTGATAAAGTTCGCGCCGCACGCCAAGGGCCGCCGCAAGCGGGTCAGCGTCGTGCCCGCCGAAATCACGGTCCGCTCCTAGCGAGGATTCCCCCATGAGAGCAGAGATCCACCCCGAGTACGGCCCCGCCACAGTTCACTGTGGTTGCGGGAATACCTGGGAGACCCAGTCGACCAAGTCCGACCTGCGAATTGAGATCTGCAGCGATTGCCACCCCTTCTACACCGGGGAGCAACGGATCGTGGACACTGCCGGGCGCGTAGAGCGGTTCCGCCAGCGCTACAACCTGCCCAAAGGCGAGGGCGAGTAGCTCCCGAGGTCAGCGGACGGTTCCGCACCTCTGGCGGCGGCGCTGCGTTCGCCGCATGATGCCTTTTTCCGGGGCGTGACGTTCGGTCGGCGTTTCCTCTCTATTCTTGAACCATGTCATTGCGCAAACAGGTCGAATCGCGTCAACTCGGCTACGGCGGCCAGGCGGTCATCGAAGGGATCATGATCCGAGGGCCTCAGCATGCCACCGTCGTCTGCCGAAGGCCGGACCAAACGATCGCGCAGCGCAGCCGATCGCTGACCAAGACCTACACAGGCTGGGCCGCGCGCGTACCCCTGGTGCGTGGCGTGATCACGCTGGCGGAGACGCTGCACCTCGGCGTCTGGGCTCTGATGTTCTCACAGAACGTAGCCCTCGCCGAGGAGCAAAGCGACGAGGACGCCGGCATTGGGCTCATCGGTGGGATCACTCTGCTCCTCTCGTTCACCATCGCGATCGGCGTGTTCTTTCTCGCGCCCATCTTCGCCACACGCTGGCTGCAGGATGAGCTGAGCCCCGAGATCCTGGCGGTGATCCTTGAAGGCCTGCTGCGCCTGATGCTGCTGCTGGGCTACCTCTGGCTGATCGGCAAGATGCCTGACATCCGACGCGTCTTCCAATACCACGGCGCCGAACACAAGACGATCGCCGCTTGGGAGGCGGGCGAAGAGCTGACCGTCGACAAGATCCGCCCCTTCAGCCGGGCCCACCCGCGCTGTGGCACCTCCTTCCTGCTCGTCGTGGCGGTGGTCGCGATCATCGCCTTCACCGCGCTGGGCAACCCGCCGCTTTGGTGGCACATCACCAGCCGCTTGGTGCTGGTGCCGGTAATCGCCGGGATCGCCTACGAAACGATCCGGCTCGGGGGCAAGTACCGCCACCGACGGGTGGTCGGCTGGCTGTTCGCCCCCAACCTCTGGCTCCAAGCGCTGACTACCCGTGAGCCCGCCGACGACCAGATCGAAGTCGCCATTGCGGCGATGGAAGAAGCGATCGCGCAAGAGCAGGGGGATCATCGACCTGCCGCGATGGAAGCCGCGCCCGCCTCGGGCCGCTAGCCCTTGTCTAAGCTAGCGCTGGTTCAGCTCCCGATAGAAACAGCTGCGCTCGCCGGTGTGGCAGGCCGGCCCTTGGGGCTCAGCTCGCACCAAGAGCGCGTCGGCGTCGCAGTCCTTGCGGATCGACACCAGGCGCAGAAAGTTGCCGCTGGTTTCGCCCTTGGTCCAAAGCTCCTGCCGACTGCGACTCCAGAACGTGACCAAGCCCTTGTCCAAGGTCATCCGCAGCGACTCGGCGTTCATGTATGCGACCATCAGAATCTCGTTGTTGGCATCGTCCTGAATGATGGCGGGGATCAAGCCGCTCGCGTCGTACGTCAGGTCGGGCAGGTCATTCGCCGTCGTCATAGCGGGGGCGCTCCAATCGGACCGGGACACCGGCCTCGTGCATCGCTTGCTTCACCTCACCGATGCGGTAGGTGCCGAAGTGGAAAATGCTGGCGGCCAGCACGGCGTCGGCGTGGCCCTGGGTGACGCCTTCCACCATATGTTGCGGGTTGCCCGCTCCGCCGCTCGCGATGACGGGGACGGTTACCGCGTCGGAGATCGCGCGCAGCATCTCCACATCGAAACCGTCGAGGTGCCCGTCGGTGTCCATCGACGTCACCAGCAACTCACCCGCGCCACGACGCACGGCCTCCTGGGCCCATGCCACCACGTCGAGGCCGACAGGCGTCCGACCGCCGTGGGTGTAGACCTCGTAGCTGCCGTCCTCGCGCCCTTTCGCGTCGATCGCGACCACGATGCATTGGCTCCCGAAGCGATGTGCGGCCTCGGTGATGAGCTCTGGGTTCTCCACCGCGGCGGTGTTGATCGACACCTTGTCCGCGCCGGACTCGAGCATCAGTCGTATGTCTTCCACGGATCGGATGCCGCCTCCCACCGTGAAGGGGATGAACACCTCATCCGCGGTGCGACGAACCATATCGACCACCGTGTCGCGGCCGTCGCTGGACGCCGTGATGTCGAGAAAGACGAGCTCGTCGATCCCTTCGCGGTCGTAAAGCCGCGCCAGTTCGACGGGGTCACCCGCATCGCGCAACTCGACGAAGGAGACGCCCTTCACCACGCGGCCGCGGTCGACATCGAAACCGGCGATCCCGCGCTTGGTCAGCGTCATCCCGTGCGCTCCGCCTCTTGAATCGCCGCCGGAAGGTCCACGCGCCCATCGTAGAGGGCACGCCCGATGATCACTGCCTCCACCCCCGTCGCGGCGAGCGGTCCGATCTGCGCCACGTCCGCCACCCCGCCGGCCGCGATGA
>JAPUIR010000410.1 GCA_027296805.1 Chloroflexota bacterium
GAGCTCCGCCACCAGATTCGCCGCAGGCCTGTCCACTTCCGCGTCTCCCACACTTCTCCCGCCCCCGTGTATCGAGCGTGCGGGGGGTATCAGGGGGGCGCAGCCCCCCTGTCTAGGAACACGCCCCCTGTCCAGAATCAGCCCCGACCGTGCCGCAACAGCCGTCCCGGCGTCGCGCCCGTCTCCTGACCGTTCTCGAACGTCACCTCGCCGTTGACCAGCGTCCAGCGATAGCCCTCCGCGCGCTGTACCCGACGCCACTCGCCGCCGGGGAAATCATGCACGATCTCGCCCGTCCACTCCGGCACGACCTTGAGCTTCTCCAGGTCGTAGACCACTACGTCCGCCGGCGCGCCCTCGCGCAGCACCCCGCGGTCCTTGAAGCCCGCCGCGTGCGCCGGCAACTGCGACAGCCGGTAGTGCGCCTCCTCCAGCGTGACTTTCTCCTCGTCGCGCACCAGCCAGCAGAGGAAGTCCGTCGTGTACGAACCGCCCGTGAAGAACTTCGTGTGCGCCCCGCCGTCCGACACCCCCGGGATCGTGTACGGCGACTCCATCACCTCGCCCTGGAAGTCCGCGCTCATATCCGTGTCGGGCGTGATGAACTCCGCCTTCAAGTCGGTCGCGATCGCCAGGTCCAACATCGCATCGACGGCGTGCTGACCGTTGGCCTTGGCCAGATCGCCCACCGTCTTGCCCACGAACGGCTCGTACTCCTCCAAGTGCTCCACATGCTGGATCAGCAACTCCTCGATCGGCCCGCCGATCGCCTGCGTCTGCCCCAGCTTCTTCACCGCGTCGTCGATCTCGTCCCTGATCCCCGCGCGCACCTCCGGGTCCGCCATCTTCTGCAGCTTCTCCGCGCGCTCACCGGTCGTCGCGTAGTTCCACGACGGACTGGAGTCGTACAGATTCCACTCCTCCAGCGTGAACGCGAAGCCCGCGCGCATCGTCACGCCTTGCCCAAAGACCCGCTCGCCGCGCGCGTTGCAGTCCGCCAGCCACTTCAGCCGCTTCCGGTGCACATCCGCCCGATCGGCCCGCACCGCCACCACGTTGTGCAGCACCGGGCGCCCGCTGGTCGCGGCCAGCTTCGCCTGGAACGCGAGATCCGCCTTGATGTCGCCCGTGAACTGCGTGATCTGGATGAAGCCCTCATCCCGCTTGCGCAGCACCTCCGCCATCGCCAGGCACTCGTTGTCGCTCATGATGTCGGTCACCATCGGCGTCCCGTCGTAGTCCGCCTGGACCGAATGCTCGCCCAGCCGCTGCGTCGACCAACCGCAGGCCCCGGCGTCCATCGCCTCGTCCAGCAGCCGCTGCATCTCCGTGATCTCGCCGTCCGTCGCCCGACGGTTCTTCGCCGCCTCCAGCCCCATCGTCCAGATCATCAACGGCGCCAGTGGCATGTACGACAGCGTGTTCACGCCCTTCGGAATCCGGTCCAAGGTGTCCAGCCACTCCGGGAAAGTCACCCAGTCCCAAATCATCCCCTCTTTCATCGATTCGAACGGAATCGCCTCCGTGCGCGACATCGTCAGCATCGCCCGGTCGCGCTCTTCCTCCCGCACCGGCGCGAAGCCGAAGCCGCAGTTCCCCAGCACCACCGACGTCACCCCATGCCAGCCGGAGATCGTGCAGTACGGGTCCCACTGGATTTGCGCGTCGTAGTGCGTATGCAAGTCCACGAACCCCGGCGCCACGATCTGGCCGCTGGCGTCCAGCACCTCCGCCCCGTCGCTCGACCGGATCCCGCCGATCTGCGCGATCTTCCCATCCTTGATCCCCACATCGGCCGCGTACTTCGGCACCCGCGTGCCATCGACAACGGTTCCGCCCTTGATCACCAGATCGAATTCGGCCATGAGGAGCTCCTTCATCGGGGCGCCCGCCTGCGCCCCTCGTCCGAAGGCTCCACCTTCGCCAGGAGGGCTGTCAACATCGCTGCGCGCGGGATCATCCGCGCGGCCACGGTTGTTGCGCCAACGGAATCAAGCAGGGGGCCGTATCGCCCGCGCCCGGCACCTGCGTTGACTTTCTTATGACACGGCCTACTCTCCCCGACAACCTCAATCCTGAACGAAGGAAAGGATCCGCCATGCCGCTCTTCGTCACCAAATACGAGCGTCGCGACGGCACCGACCGCGACGCTCTCGGTCGCGCCGCGCTCACCCTCTGCCGCGCCAACCGCGCCGTCGACGGCGTCCGCAACTCCCGTTTCTACTGGGCCAATACCGACACCGTCGCCGTCCTCACCGACGCAGAGCCGGGCGCCTTCGGACAGGGCTCCGGAACGCCCCCCACCGCCGACGGCGCCAAAGCCTTCTTCGGCATGGCCGACCTCGCCCGCCAAGTCTCCGACGAGACCTGGGGCGAAGCCGCCGCCGGCGAAGAGGTCTACCGCCTCAGCCAGTAGCCGCGCCACCCGGCCTCAGCGACTCTCCAACGTCGCAGCCACCGCCCGCCCCTGTGACGCCTGTTCCCGCGCAAGCACCGCGCACCCCCTCGTGGATGTCCGTCGGTCCGGCAGCGCCTTAGGACCGGCCTCACTCAGGCCAACCGCCCGCGCCGGACGTACGTCACGACGCTGCCGCAGACCACGCCCACCGCCACGCCGAAGATCGCGCCGCCTGCCGCCACCATCAGCGGGTTCGACGCCGTCTGCCCAACCATCTGATCGATCCCCCACACCGCCATCGCCCCCAGCCCG
>JAPUIR010000411.1 GCA_027296805.1 Chloroflexota bacterium
CGCGAGTAGGCGCCGCTGGCGCAGGCCGTCACGACGATTCCCGTCACCAGAATGAGCGAGACGAGGGCGATGGCCCGACCCGATGTTCGAGGCCAGAACCGTCGGCGGGCGGGCCAGAGCAATTCCAGGACAAGCAGCAGCAGAGCGATCCCCGCGAAGATCTGGAACCGCTCCCTGGGTACGCTCTCGATCTCCACGGCGAAGGTCGACGATTCCAGGGAGTCGAAGTCTACGGAGAGCGCCGCGAGAGCGTCCGGCTCGGCCAGCCGCACGAACCGCCCCCGCCCCGCCTCGGCCAGTGCGATCAGCGCGGGGAAGTCCGCGCGCGAAATGATCGGCAGCCCCGTCTCGGCGTCGAGTTGGGGCGTGGGGCCACCGCTTCGCTGTTCGACGGGGATCGTGGCCCCCTCCGGTGTGCCGGCGCCCGCGCTGAAGATCCGCAGACCGTCGGCGGCGGCAGCGGAGGCCGCGAGCAGGCTTTGCCCCCCGAAGCTCTCCCCGTCGCTGATCACGAGAATGGCGCGCGTGGCGGCGCTGCTGTCCTCAAGCAGGCTTTGCCCGGCCTCGATCGCGGCATCGATATTCGTGCCGCGACCCACGAAGCTCTCCCCCGGCTCCAGCGCCGCGATGATCTCCCGCGCGACGTCGATGTCCCGCGTCAGCGGGAAGCGCACGAACGCGTCGCCCCCGAACAGCACCAGACCCACGCGGTTGCCCTGGAGCCGATCCAGGAGCCCCGCGACCTCCTGTTGGGCAAGCGCGAAGCGGCTCGGCTGCACGTCTTGGGCGGCCATGCTCAACGAAACGTCGAGCACAATCGCGACGGCGATGCCGGTTTGCCGGACCTCGGTGTCGTGGCTGCCGACCTGCGGCCGGGCCGCCGCCAGCGCCAGCAGCAGCAAGGCGAGCGCCACGACCCCCAGTGCGAGCAGCCGGCTGCGCACCTGACTGGGCGGCGCCAGGTCGCCCCCGCCGTGGCGCAGCATGCGCTCCACCTGTCGGGCCCGCCAGCGCAGGGTCCAGAGGCCGGCGGCCAGGGCGAGCGCCGCCGCGACGAGGAAGATCAGCAGGGCCGGGCTGCCGAAGTCCATTAGGGTGCCCTCCGCCACCACGTCGCGTGCGCGACGAGCTCCAGCAGGATCAAGACGATGCCGGGCACCAGCAGCCAGGCCGCGATGTCGGAGTGACGCGCGAACGTCTCCGCGCCCACGCGGGCTTTCTCCAGGGTGTCGATCTCCGCGTAGGCCTCGGTCAATTGGTCGAGCTCGGTGGCACGGAAGTACGTGCCGCCGGTCTCCTCGGCGATGAAGCGCAGCGCCAGCTCATCCACCGACGCGGCGGAGGCGTCCAGTCGCGTCACGCCGATGGTGTAGATGCGGATGCCGAGCGCACGCGCGATCGCGGCGGCCTCCACCGGCCGCACGATACGGATGTTGTCCTCCCCGTCCGTCAGCGCCACGATCACGCGGCTGGCGGCGTTGGAGTCGCGCAGCAGTTCGATCGATTGGGTCAGGGCGAGTCCCAGGGCGGTGCCTTCGCGCACCAGCCCGTTGCGGACCGAAGTGGTAATCAACGACTCAACGGCTTCCAGATCCAGGGTCAGGGGACTGAGGACGAGGCTCTCCGCTTGGAACGTGACCACGCCGACCCTGTCGTTGCCACGCCGCGAGACGAAGTCCCGCGCTACCTCACGCGCGGCGTCGAGACGGGTTTCCGTGCCCAGCCGCTGCTGCGTCATGCTGCGGGAGACGTCGATGGTCAGCACTACGTCGATCCCCTCCGCCTCGATGACGGACTCAGCGTCGGTCGTCTGGGGCCGCGCAAGTGCCAGGATGACTAACAGCACACCGGCCAGGCGCAGGAGTGGCAGGAAGGGCAGCGATCGCAGCCGCCAGGTTGGCGGCGTCGAGTCACCCAGCGTGCTCAACATGGGCAGACGCAGCCCGGCCGACTCGCCTCCCGCCCCAGGCCGCAGGGCCCACCAGATCAGTGGCAGGAGGGCCAAAAGGACGAGCAGCTCGGGATCGGCGAAGCGCATCAGCTGTCCTTCCCGTTGCTCGGACCGGGTTCGTCGCTCTCGGACCGAGACCAGTTCGCTTCGATGGAGGCGGTGGCCGGCGTCCGCCCCTCAAGCGGATCGACGATCGCGCGCGCCAGATCGACGAGCCGGGCCGCGCGCTCCGCACTGGGCACGGCTCCGGCGTAGGCGACGGCGTCGGTCTCCGCGGAGAGGCTGCGCACCATGCGCACCGTGCCCGCGGTCGCTCCCGCCGCCGCGAGGCGCGAGGGCAACTCGCCGGCGGTCAGACTGCGGGCCGGGACGGCGTAGCGATCCTCCAGGAAGCCCCGCACGGCATCGTTGATGCGGCGGCTGAATTCGTGAATCTGCGCGGGCAGCAGCCCCGCGTCATCGATCCGCGCCAGTTCGACTCCCGCTGCCTGGGCCGGGTCGAGGGGAGCTTCCGGCAGCGCGGGGAGCGGAGCGCGCCGCCAGCGTCGCCACAGCGTGCCCACCAGCACCAACCCCAGCACGGCAGCGATCGGCCCCAGGACGACGGCCAGCGACACGGGAGCGCCCCCGATCGTTTCCGCGGGCTTCAGCGGTCGCAGGGTCACCTCGCTCCCGTCTTGCGG
>JAPUIR010000412.1 GCA_027296805.1 Chloroflexota bacterium
GATTGAGGACCAGCACGGAGGAGTGCAGTGCGCTCATACTCGCTCCTTCGACGCCGGGCATCGGGCGATCACCCGCGCGCGTCTTTGGCGCAGACAGGGGGTGATGGTAGCAACCCGGCCGCCGGATCGCCCCCCGCGCGCGTCCTAGGAGAGCCGGAAGTCACGGATCGCGACGTCGAACTCTTGGGGCAGGAGCGCCCGTACGACCGGAGTGCTATCGAGAAAGAACGCGCCGATGACCGAGTCGGCGATCACGTCATCCATCCCCAACGTGGGTTGGAGGACGAAGATCACCACGACGGCCTGGACGATCAGCACGGCCTTGATGAAGCCGAACAGGGCGCCCCCGGCCCGATCGGCCCAGCCCAGGAAGAGCAAGTGTGCCGCCGTGCGCAGGAACAAGGAGCTGATGAAGCCCAGCACCACGACGACGAGGAAGATCAGCAAGTAGGCGGCGATCTCCGTGCCGGGCCCGTCACCCACCAAGACGGCGAGATTCTCGGAGACGTTGTCGTGGAACAGGCCCGCCATGATGATCCCCAGGATCACGCTGGCGAGCCCCACGGTTTCGCGGATCAGGCCGGCCCTGTACGCCGAGAGCGTGAACCAGGCCAGCACGCCCAGGATGACGAAGTCGAGCCAGTTCACGGCCCTGCCGATCGCGCCCCACCCGTGTCGTACTCTACCAACCCTGCAGCTTCCGTGGCAGCGCGCCAGGGAGGTGTCCCGCTCAGCCCGTGTCCATCAGGCCGTCCTCTCGCAGCGACACGTGCTTCCCGCCCGCTGCCACGATCACATGGTCCAGCACGTCGATGTCCAACAGTTCGCCCGCCAGCACCAGGTCTTTCGTCATGCGCACGTCGTCGCGAGAGGGGGTGGGGTCGCCGGAGGGGTGATTGTGCACGGCGATGAGCGCCGGGCAGTTGCGCCGCACCGCGTCGCGCAACACTTCGCCGATTCGGACCTGCGCGGCGTTCACGCTGCCGCGGTAGACCGTCTCAATCGCCTGGACCCGGTTCTTGGTGTTGAGCAGCAAGACCCGCAGCTCTTCTTGCTCGAGGAGGGCCATCTCCGCGCCCACTAAGCCCACAACGTCCTCCGGACCGCTGATCGACGGCCGCTCTTCGGGTTGCAGGGTGGCGAGCCTTTGGCCCAGCTCCAGCGCCGCTTTGAGGTGGGCCGCGGTCGCGGGGCCCAGCCCGCGCTCGGCGGCCAGTTCGCCGGCGCTTGCGCGCTGGAGGCCGGCCAGGCCGTAGGTCGCGAGCAGCCGCCCCGCGACACCCAACGCGCTCTCCCCCTGCGTGCCCGTCCGCAGCAGGATCGCCAGCAGTTCGGTGTTCGACAGCCCTTTGGCGCCCACACTCAACAATCGCTCGCGGGGACGCTCAGATTGTGGAAGATCGTGGATGCGGACGTGATAGGTGGCGCCGTCGTCGCCGGTACGCTGGGCCTCGGCCATCAGCGCTTGTCGCGCTCCTCGTCGGCGGCTGTCCCAAACCGAGGCGGCTCCACCGTCTCAGGCTCGTCGCGCACGGGGGCGGGCCGCTCCGGCAGCCGCGGCTCAGCCAACCCGACCGAAGCGTCCGTCGCCGAGCCCTCCGCGGGAACCCAGGCGCGCTTCTGCTCGACCTCCTCGGACTCTCCGCCTTCCTCGGCTTCTCCCCTCGCCTCCCCGGGTGCTTCCGGCGTCTTTGCCCATGCCACTAGCGCGTTTGTGTGCGGGTAGTGGCGGATGGTGATGCCACCGCCTGCCTCCGGCATCTCTTCGTAGTCTTCGCGTGGCACCCGGAAGACCCGTTTCCGGCAAAGGATGTAGTGGCCGCGAAAGACCAGGATGTCCGACTTCCGCCACTTGCGTTCGACCAGCCCCTGGGTCTCGACGGGCTCCGCGTATAGATCGCGCAGCGCCCCCAGGGCGGAGACACCGCTCAGCAAGCCGATCAGTGCGGCGATCGCGAACGAGATCCAGGCGCCGGGAGAATTGAGGGCGAGCACCGCGAACGCGATCGAGAGCGCCGTAGACACGACGAAAATCGGTGTCCACACAGCCGCGCTGCGGACAACATTGTGGCGGGCGTCCTCCCGAGCTTTGAACTCGGTCATGGCCTGAAGATGGGCACGATCACGACCTGCCCCACGTCGACTCGTGTGCCGTCCCCCAGTTCGGGGTTGAAGACCAGGATGTCGTCGATCGCGACGTCATAGACCAGGCTGATGACGAAGATCGTGTCGCCAGGCTGTACCACGAAGTGGATAAAGTTCATCGGACGTGCGGGCTCGGGGAACTCTGGTGGCCGCGGGATCGCGTTTGCTTGGGACGACCGCTGCGGCCTGGCGCTGTTGCCCAGCAGCGTCAGATCAACGCGCGTCTCGGGGGCGGGGGCGCTGATCACGCCACTGCGGACCGGCGCGGCTTGGGCCGGGGCCACTTGCGGGGTGCCGCCTGTCGACTCGGACCAGACCAGCACGACGATCGCCGTGAGCGTGGCGATGATAGTCAGCCGCGCCAGATAGACACGGCCATCGTGCGCGAGCTCCCGCACCCGCGACGGGTCGTCGCGACCGGCACGCGGCAGGAAGCGCTCGTGCGAAGCCATCACCAACTCCTGGATGCGTCCCCCAGCGAGGCCAGGGTAGCCGATTCGGTGAGTCCCACGGGGCTAGCTGACCTCCACCGTGGCGCCTGCCTCTTCGAGGGTGGTCTTGAGCTCTTCCGCTTCCTCCTTCGGGATGTCCTCCCGCACGGCCTGCGGCGCGCTCTCCACGAACTCCTTGGCCTCCTTCAGCCCCAGCTGCGTCATCGCGCGGATCGCCTTGATTACGTTGATCTTGTTCTCGCCGAAGTCCTTCAGGGTCACGGTGAACTCGGTCTTCTCCTCCGCCGCGCCGCTCCCATCGCCGGCGCCGGCCGCCACCACCGCGACGGGCGCCGCAGCCGTGACACCGAACTCTTCTTCGATCTTGGAGACGAGATCGCGCGCTTCCAGGAGCGTCATCCCGCTGATCAGCTCGAATGCGTCATCGATTTTCGACATGGTCTACTCCTTCACCGTCGCGCCAGGCGACGGACCGTGTGCTATTCGCTGTCGTCGTCCGCGTCGGCTGCGTCCGCCTTCGCGTCGGTGTCCGATTCGGATTCCGCTTCGGGCTCGGCTTCAGGGCTGGCTTCCGCGGTGGTCTTTTCGCCGCCTTCGGCGTCGTCGCTGGCTTCGGCCTCGTCGCTGGCTTCGGCCTCGTCCGTGGGTGAGGCCTCATCGGCCTCGTCGTCGGCTGCATCCGGCGGTGCGGCCTCCGCGGCGTCTGCGCCGCCCTCCGACTCCAGTTGGGCGGCGCGTGCCTCCACGATCGCGGCGAGCTCCCGCAGCAGGGCGTTGATCCCACCGGCGATCCCGGTGGCGGGACCGTTCAGCCCGCCCGCTAGTTTCGCCATCAGCTCAAGTCGGCCAGGCGTCCTTGCCAGCTCCGCGATGTCACTGGTGGTGAGGACCGCGCCGTCCATGAAGCCGCCGCGGATCGTCAGTTCCAGGCGGTTGTCCGTCGCGAACTTGTGCAGCCCCTTGGCGGCCGTGACCTCATCTTCGTAACCGAACACCAACGCGGTGGCCTCGTGCACCACTTCCATCAAGCCCGACTTGCCCGCGTTGTCCGCGGCGCGCCGGAGCATGGAGTTTTTGATCACCTTCATCTCGTTCGTGGGCTCGATCTCGCGCAGCACGCGACGCAACTGGTGCATCTGCGTCACGCTCAGCCCGCGATAGTCCAGGCTGATGGTGATCAACGAGCGCTCGAGATGGTCCTCAAGCTCAGCCACCTGCTGGATCTTCTTCTCCGTGGGCATGGCACCCCTTTCACAACCGAGCACGAAAAAACCCGCTCACGCGGGTCGCATCGAATCGGAGACGGCCGCCCGGGGGCGGGTTACTTCAGGGCTTGCCTGCGCTGGACTTCGAGCCCGAGGGCCACCAGCGGTCTCCGGCGATGCGGACTAGTCCGCTCGGATGGCTATCGTAGATTGCAACTCCAGCTTCACGCTAGGGCCCATCGTCGAAGTGAGATGCAGGCCACGTACGTAGGAGCCTTTGCCGCCGCTCGGTTTGGCCTTGACGATCTCTTCGACCAGCATGGCGATGTTCTCCTCTAGCTGGTCAGCGCCGAAGCTTGCCTTGCCCACGGGCACGTGCATCAGCGCCAAGCGGTCCAGGCGGAACTCCACGCGACCCTTGCGCGCCTCGTCGATCGCCTTGGCGATCCCGTTCGCGTCCACCACCGTGCCCGAGCGCGGGCTCGGCATCAGGCCGCGGGGCCCCAAGATGCGGCCCAACTTGCCGACCTTGCCCATCATCGAGCGTTCGGCCAGCGCGGTGTCGAAATCGGTGAAACCGTCCGCCACTTTGGCGATGAGGTCGTCCGCCCCGACGATGTCGGCGCCGGCTTCCTCGGCTGCCCGTGCGGCGTCACCCTCGGCGAAGACCGCGACCCGTACCTCCTTGCCGAGGCCGTGGGGCAACATCGCCGTCCCGCGGACCTGTTGATCGGCGTGGCGCGGATCCAACCCCGTGCGGACGTGCAACTCGATCGTCTCATCGAACTTGGCCGCCGCGTTCTCCTTGACCAGCCCCACCGCTTCGCTGAGCGTGAAGAATTGGTCGCCGTCGTATGATTCGACGGCGGTCGCGTAGCGCTTGCCTCGCTTGGGCATTGGTGGCCCTTCCCAGCCGCGGCGTTACCCGTCGACGGTGATGCCCATACTGCGGGCGGTGCCGGCGATCATCAGCATCGCCGCGTCAATGTCGTTGGCGTTGAGGTCGACCATCTTTTTCTCGGCGATCTGGCGCACCTGGGTGGAGGTGATGTTGCCGACAATCTCGCGGCGCGGCTCGGAGCTGCCCTTCTCCACGCCGGCGGCCTTGCGAATCAAATCTGAGGCCGGCGGCGTACGCACCTCGAACGAGAACGAGCGATCCTCGTAGATCGTGATCTGCGCGGGCGCAATGTCGCCCGCCATGCTCGCCGTACGTTCGTTGTACGTCTTCACGAAATCCATGATGTTGACGCCGTGCTGTCCCAGGGCGGGTCCCAGGGGCGGCGCGGGGCTTGCCTTGCCCGCGGCCAGCTGCAACGTGAGCACCGTTCGAATCTTCTTTGCCATCGATGCCGACCTATACCTTCTCGACTTGAATGAAGTCCAACAAAAGCGGCGTGTCGCGCCCGAACATTGAGATCAGGACGCGGACCTTGCCCTTATCGAGGTTGATCTCGTCCACCTCGCCCATGAACTCTTGGAATGGCCCTTCCATCACGCGGACGGAATCGCCCATTTCGAAGCCCACCCGGACGCGCGGCTCGGCGGTGCCCTTCTTCATCTGCTTGAGGATGTCCACGACTTCTCGCGTGGGCAGCGGCACGGGATGCTCGGTGCCCACGAAGCCGGTCACGCCCGGCGTGTTGCGCACCACGTACCACGTGTCGTCGTCCAGGATCATTTCGACCAGGACGTATCCGGGCAACAACTTGCGCTGCACTTGCCGGCGCGTCCCACCCCGAATCTCCACTTCGTCCTCCGTGGGTACGACGACGCGGAAGATCTTGTCCGCCACGTCCATGCTGCGGATGCGCATATCCAGGTTTTTCTCAACGCGGGACTCATGCCCGGAGTAGGTGTTGAGCACATACCAGGCTCGCCCGTCGCCCGGGTCGGCCAGCAGCTCCTCTTCCTCTGCGCGCGCTTCCGAATCGTCTTCCGTTTCTTCTTCCGGTTCCGGCTCGTCGAAGATGCTGTGCACCTCCGGCTCCTCGGGCTCGGGCAGTGGTTGGTCCAGGCCCAGGCTCTCGACGAGCGCCCCCGCCTTCTTGTCGACGTTTTCTTCCGCGGAGGGGGTGGAGTCGATGCCGAGGGACGCGGCGGCTCGCAGCGCGGCCTGATACTCGCGCTCGGCCGCGGTCAGCTCGTCGCGATCAAGCAGACTCGGGATGGCTGCGGGCTCCGCGTCCTCTTCCGCCCCGCCTTCATCCTCGTCGCTCTCCGCTGGCGCGTCTGGGGCATTCTCGTCTGACGGACTTGCGTCCACGGAGTCCTCAGCGGTGGCTTGCTCGTCCGCAGCGGCGCTGGCGGGCGTGACCTCACCGTCCTCGGGTGGGGTCTCGTTGGGCGGATCGGCTGGAGTGGAGTTGGAGTCGGTAGTCATCGTGAGGGCAGCAATATGTTTTCGAGCATCTTGTTGAAGCCAAAGTCCACGACGCCCAGCAAGACCCCCACGACGATCGCCACGACCAGGACCACCATGGTCAGATTCTGCGTCTCCGCCCGAGTCGGCCAGACGACCTTGCGTAGTTCGCTGATGATGTCGGCCAGCAACTGCGGGCGGAGGCGGCGCAGGAAGCCCAGACGTGTCCGGGGAGCGCTGATGATCGTCGTGCTCGGGGTGGAGCGTCGTGGGCGCAGCATCGTCTGTGGACGCGGCACCGTGGTGCTCGAGGCCTGCACGGGCTCGACCGCACTCCCCTGCGCCGGACTTGCGCCCGCCTGCGCGGCCGCACGCGTGCGCCGGCGCCTGCTTCTGCGATTGGAGGATGGACGCGCCATCTGGGTCGCCTTCTACCGTGTTTCTCGAAAGGCCTGCCGGACGCGGCAGACGGGGCAGTATTTCTTGAGTTCAAGCCGGTCCGAGGTGGTCCGGCGGTTTTTTGTGGTGTGGTACGCATGCCGCTGGCATTCCCGACAGCGCATTGTGACGTGGAGACGGTCCCCTTTAGCCATGACTGCAGCCTACTCCAGGATCTCGGTGACGGCGCCGGCACCCACGGTGCGGCCGCCCTCGCGGATGGCGAAGCGGACGCCGTGTTCGAGGGCGATGGGATTGATCAGGGTGACCTCCATCGTGACGTTGTCGCCCGGCATGGCCATCTCCTGGCCGCCGGGGAACTGGATCGAGCCGGTC
>JAPUIR010000413.1 GCA_027296805.1 Chloroflexota bacterium
CCTCCGAACGGCGCCGGCCGGTGAGCAGCATCCAGAGAAGGATGGCGCGGTCGCGCCGGCCCACCGCGGTGGCGGGGATCGCCGCCAGCAGCTGCGACACCTCCTCCGGGGTGAGGCCGCGGGGTGTACTCGGGGACGGCCTCGGGCGCTCCAGCGCGTCGCACGGATTGCGCTCCAACATCTCCATGCGGATGCAGAACTTGTAGAACGAGGAGAGGCACGCGATGCGCGCCCCGACGGTGTGGGCCGACGGGATGCGCCCCGAGGCGCCAATGCCCTGCGCGAAGCCAAGGACGTCGGCGGGCGTGACCGCGTCCGGCGTGGTGCCCCACCGGCCGAAGCAGGAACGGAGGATACCGGCATAGGTTTCCACCGTGCGGTGGGAGCCGGACCGGCGCAGCTTCTCGGCGAGGAAGGCGGCCAGGGTCTTGTCCCAGCAGTCGGGAGACGTCTCCCGCCGAAGGGCGGGGGGTGCTGCCGTGGGGTCCGCTCGCTCAGCCATCCGAGGTCCCGCGACCGCCGCTCCGGGGTTGTTGGGTGTCACGCGTGGTCATGCGGCGCCCTGTCCTGCGCGTCGGGCGAGCGCCCGGTCGCGGACGCAGGTGGCGAGTTGGAGTCGGAGGGCTTTGCTGGCGTGGGCCTGGCGCTCGAAATACGTCGCGAGGCTGTCGCGTTCGATGATGCGAATGGAAATCGTGTTGGCGCCGGGGTACAGGTCGAGGATGTGGAACAGCTCGCGGAGATGATCGAGGTCGCTGTCGGAGTCGTCGCTGGCATGGATCGAGAAGTGGACGCGAGGCGCGAGTTCGCCGGCGAGATCCGCGAGGGCAGACCCACCAACCCAGCGTGGGCTGTGACGTTCGCACAGGGGGCGGACGTCACCGTTGGGCAGCGGCCTGTAGTAGAAGACGGTTGCGCCACAGGCGCAGGTGTCCGACACGTCGTTGACGGATCCTGTAGACCCGCCGAGCCCTTGCACCAAGATCGGCTTGAAGCGGCGCAGGCTGGCGAGCAGCGGCGCGGGCAGTGTTTTCGTGGACTGGATGACCAAGTCGCCGCCGTCGACCGCGATCGTGGCGCCGTGTGACGCCAGTTCTGTCCGGATGGCCGCAATCGTTGACTCCACGCTCATTAGATCCGCACCTCCGTCCGCGGGGCGGCTCCGTTACCGCCACCCTCACTAGAAAGTGGTGCAGAAACAGCGACGCTGTCGACGCTGTCGACGCTCCCCCCGTCGCCATTGAGGTTTTGAGCGTCGCTCTCGATCTCAGGAGCGACGCTGATCGACGCTGGAGCGACGCTGGAAAGGGCCGTGTTCATTGGCTCAGCGTCGCTAGCGTCGCGAGCGTCGCTCTTTGCGCAGTACTTTCTGATCGTCCAAACCTTGCGCGAACCGGTGTTCGCGGTTTGCCCGGACTCGATCGAGATGCCCTTGGAGCGCAGCGCGGGGGAGAGGGTCCGCAGCTTGCCGGACAGAGAGCCCGCATTCTTCGGGAAGTCCTTCCGCCGTGAGATCCCCTCACCCGCGCACACCCGCAGGTCGCTGAGCAGCGCGCCGGCCGTGACCTCGTCCCAGGTCCGACCCGCCTCCACCGCCTCAATGACGACGGCGGCGAGAATGCTGGCCTCGATCACCGCGTCGAACGACTCCTCCTTGGAGTTCTGCATCACCGTCACGAACGTGCCCGGCGCCCAGCCCAACCCCTCTTCAGCGGCGGTCACCCAGCGCGCAATCCCCGCCATCCGCGGCGAGCGTGCGAGGTGCGTCTCGGGCAGGCGCTGGAGCGCGCCCGCGCAGATATCGAGCAGGGCGCCCAGGAGCTTCGGCTGCATCGCCTCGAACGCGGCATCGATCTCTTGCTTGGGACGGCGCTGGTCCTCGGGGATCTGGACCAGGCTGATGGTGAACGCCCGGTCGGCGAGGTCGCTGCGGGTGACGACGTCCACGATGCTGGTCAACATCACGGGCCGGCGGATATCGAAAATGATCTCGTCGTCGTCGGTCCATAGCTCCCGTTTGGAGAGCCCGCCCCCGGTGCTGACCCGGCAGATGGCGTCGGAGAGCCAGTCGGGGCAGCGCGAGAGATTGTCGTAGCCGAGCAACCAGCCGTTGCGGGCCTGGATCGCCAGCGTGTCCTCGTTGCGGGGCTCGCTCTTGAGCGCCGGGATCGCGGGGTCGATGAGCGCCTTCAGCCGCTCGGCGGTCGTCGTCTTCGAGGCGCCGGGTTCTCCCGCGAAGATGATGACCGGCTGCTCGATGTCGGGGTTCATGCAGGCCACCAACACCCCCACCAGCCGTCGCCAGTCGTCTTCACTCTTGAGGTGCAGCAGCCGGCGCAGATCCGCGAGGTCGCCGCCCGGCAGCGGGAGCGGCAGGGCCGTCATCCCGCGCGGGTGGAGGAAGCGGACGGGCGCCTCGGCTGCGGGGATCACCCGCCACCCCGGCGGGCCGATCTCGACGATCAGCCAATCCTCCTGCCCGAGATCCAGGTAGAGGTTGCCGTTGGCGGAGGCGAGCCGGGTGTAGACCGGGATCTCGTCGCCGCTATAGAGCGCCATCCCTTCCAAGACGCCTTTGGCGTCGGTCACCGCCTGGCTGTTGGCGGCCTTGTCGGTCGCTTCGTAGTAGAGCCGCTTGATGAACGTGCTGGTCTTCTTGACCGGCATCGTCTGCGCGACGCCGTCGATCTGGATCGTCATGTACGCCTGGCCGTCGGTGGCGTGGAACAGCTCGGCCCCTTCGCCGAGGACCAATCGCACGATCTGCGTGGCCGCACTGGGGCGCCCGCCGTCGTCGGCCTCGTCGTCTTCGTCCTCCGGATCCCGAGACCGGGTCGGGGTGTCATTGGACACGACGAGCGTGAGGATGTTGTCGGTGGTGTGGGCCGTGATGGAGATGGCGTTCGTGATCTCCGTCTCGACCGCCTCGGCCCCCTCGGCGTTGAAGAGATCCTAGAAGT
>JAPUIR010000414.1 GCA_027296805.1 Chloroflexota bacterium
CCTTCGGCAGCGATCCGCCGCGCGGCTCCCGCGCCTGTCGTCGCGCCTCTTCGCTCACGCCACTACCTCCGCCACCTCGTCGCGCAGCAGGTCCCGGATCTGCTCCACGTAGTCCAGAAACGCGTCCCCGCGCTGGTCCTCGGCCCGACGCGGGCGCGGCAGATCGATCTTGATCTCCGCCTTCACCCGGCCCGGCTGCTGCGACATCACCACGACCCGGTCCGACAAGGTCACCGCTTCCGCCACCGAGTGCGTCACGAACACCACCGACTTCGACCGCTCCCCAGCCGCCGACCAGATCCGCAACAGCTCATAGCGCATCTGCTCGCGCGTGATCTCGTCCAGCGCCGCTAGCGGCTCGTCCATCAGCAACACATCGGGGTCGATCACCAGCGCGCGTGCCAGCGCGACCCGCTGCTGCATCCCACCGCTTAGCTCGTGCGGCCGGTACTCGGCGAACGTCTCCAGCCCCACCAGCGCAAGCATCTCCCCCACTCGGTCGGGGCCATGGTTCGCGTCCCGGTTGACCTGGAGCGGCAGCCGCAGGTTCTCCACCACGTTGCGCCAGGGCAGCAGCGCGGGTTCCTGCGGCACCAGCCCCAATCGCTTCGACGCCTGCGCCTCCTGCGGGGCGGCACCTAGGACCGACACCGACCCTTCGCTCGGACTCTGGAGCCCCCCGATTACCCGCAACAGCGACGATTTCCCACATCCGCTCGGCCCGACCAACGATACGAACTCGCCCGCCTCCACCCGGAATGACACCTGATCGACCGCCAGCAAGCCCCCGTTGTCCTGTTCCGCCCCATACCGAACCGACACGCCCTCCAGGACGACCGCGGCGCCTTTGCCCGCGCTGGTCGATCCGTCGCCAGCCACCACCTCCGTCATAGACCGCCGCCCTCCGTTCGCACTGAGCCTAACGACCCCCGGTCCCTGTCAGCAGTTCCGAGGAGCGCGAGCGCGCTGCCTCATAGGCCCCTTGCAGACCAATCAGGGGACTGCTCCCCTGCCCGCCACCAGAGCCTCATTCGGTTTTCTACCCGCGACGACGCCGACACCACCGCCAGGTCCTGTGGCGCGAACATGCGGGGGGTCTCAGGGGGGGCGCCCCCCTGTTGGAAAACATAGGCACTACTGCACGGCTCATCTATCTTGCACGCCGGGTTGGACGAGTGAGCGGAGCGAGCATGACCACGATCGGCTTCATCGGCGGCACCGGTCCGGAGGGCCTCGGCCTTGCCATGCGCATGGCCGTCGCGGGCCACGCCATCCGGGTCGGCTCTCGCCGCATCGAGCGCGCCGAGGACGCTGCGACCACCGTCCGCGACGCCGTCACCACGGCGGGCGGCTCCCCCGACGTCAGTGGCGCGCTCAACGCCGACGTTTGCGCGGTGGCCGACCTCGTCGTCATCGTTGTCCCCTTCGACGGCCACGAAGCCACCTGCATCGACCTCCGCGACGCCATTGGCGCCAAGCTCGTGATCGACGCCGCCGTACCCCTCACCTTTAACGACGGGGTCCCCGGCGTCGTCGACGTGCCCCAGGGCAGCGCCACGGAGCAGGCCCAGGCTCTTTTGCCGGATGCCCCCGTGGTTGGCGCCTTCCACAACCTCAGCGCCAAGAAGCTCCAGGACCTCGCCACCCCCATGCGGGGTGACGTCCTTGTCACCTCCGACGACGCCGACGCCAAGCAAACCGTTCTCGACCTCGTTGCCCAGATGAAGGACCTCCGTGGCGTCGACGCCGGTCCGCTTGCGGCCTCCAAGTTCGTCGAGGACATCACCGCGCTCCTCCTGGGCGTCAACCGCCGCTACAAGGCGCAGGCCGCGGTGCAGTTGGTGGGACTGGACTGACGCCATGGCGGCCCCGGCCGAGTACCGAATCTTCGCCGTCGGCGGCATCCCCGAAATCCACGCGGGCGACGACATCGCAGCCCTCATCGACGCTGCTCTCCTCACTCAGGACACACCGCTGGAGGTGGGCGATGTGCTCTGCGTCACTCAGAAGATCCTCAGCAAGGCCGAGGGACGCGTCATCGCCCTCGACACCGTCACCCCCGGCGCCATGGCGCGGGAGTGGGCCGACAAGTGGGAGAAAGACCCCCGCGCCGTCGAACTCGTGCTGCGCGAGTGCCGGCGCATCGTGCGAATGGATCGCGGCATCATCATCGCCGAGACCCACCACGGCTGGATCTGCGCCAACGCCGGCGTCGACGCCTCCAACATCGGCGGTGGCGACGCCGTCGCCCTCCTCCCCATCGACTCCTCCGCCTCAGCCGCCGCCCTCCGTCGCGGCCTCGTCGAGCGTGGCCAGCCCGATATCCCCGTGATCGTCACCGACACCTTCGGCCGCCCCTGGCGTGAGGGCCTCACCAACGTCGCGATCGGCGTCAGCGGCATGAACCCACTCGTCAGCTATGAAGGCCAGGTCGACACCGAGGGCTATGAGCTGCGCGTCACCGTCATGGCCCTCGCCGACGAACTCGCCGCTGCCACCGAGCCCGTCATGAACAAGGTCGACCGCGTCCCGGTCGCCGTCGTGCGCGGTCTCAGCGTCCCCCTCGACGATGCCCACGACCACAGCGCACTCATCCGCTCCCCCGAAGCCGACATGTTCCGCTGATCCGACCCTACCGACGCCGGATACTCGACGCACCCGACGTCGACGCGTCTTCCACGACAGCCCCGCCTCCGTGGACCAAGGACGAGGCGCCGCTTAGCGATGCGCGTTCGATCCTCTCCAAGATCGTCACCCGCGCTGAACTCGCCCCCGAGAGCCTGACCCGCGCGACCGCGGCATCGAACTCCGTCGCCTCCACATCGCTGGCGCCGGACGCTTCCAGATCGAGCCGGTCCGCGGCTCCCGACAGGATCACCCGGCTCGCGCCCGACACCTCGAGTGACAGCTCCGTCGCGTTTAGGCTTCCCTCGAAGCTGGACGCTCCGGACACGCGAATCTCCCGCGCCACCCGCGAGCTGAACTCGAACGCCTCAACCCGCGATGCTCCACTAACCCTGATCAGCGACAAGTCCGGCGCCACCACCCTCGCCCGGATCTCCCCGTTGCGCACGGACGTCCCTGGGTCTACACGCAAGACCAGGCGGCTTCCCCGCAGCTCCACCACCAGCACATCGAACAGATTGTCGTCCGCCTCTACCACCACCTCGTAGCCGGAGCCCGCCGTCACCTCCACCTCGAACCCGCCGCCGGCCTCCAACTCGGTGAAGCCACTCAGATCGAAGCTGCGACTCTCCAGCCGGCCCGACCCGGTTCGGACGTCGGTGTCGCACGCTGCCACCAGCAACGCACACGCCAGCACCAACAAGATCGAGAGTTGCCGCATGCCAGAAGTGTATCGATCCATCCCGTACGCACGATCGGCTACGTTGGTCACCCGGAGGCGGCCACGTGCTCTTGAAGCAGTACTACCTCAATTGCCTCGCCCAGGCGTCGTACCTCATCGCCGACGACGACACGAAGACCGCCGTCATCGTCGACCCACGGCGCGACATCGACATCTATCTCGACGACGCGCGCCAACTTGGGCTGACGATCACCCACGCCATCCTCACCCACTTCCACGCCGACTTCGTGGCGGGCCACATCGAACTCCGCGACCGGGTCGGCGCGCGTATTGCCCTCGGGGCGAACGCCGGCGCCGACTACGACTTCCAACCCCTCGCCGACGGCGAAAACCTTGTGCTCGGCCCGGGTGTCCACCTTCAGGCCCTTGCCACCCCAGGTCACACGCCCGAGGCGATCAGTCTGCTCGTCTACGACGACGAATCCGATCCCAGCCAGCCGCACGCCGTCCTCACCGGCGACACCCTCTTCATCGGCGACGTTGGCCGCCCCGATCTCATGGCTTCTGTGGGCGTCACGGCCGAGGAACTCGCAAGCTCCCTCTACGACTCCCTCCAGCTCAAGCTCCTCCCCCTCCCCGACAAGGTCATCGTCTACCCCGGCCACGGCGCGGGCTCCCTTTGTGGCCGCGCCCTGAGCAGCGCGACCCAGTCCACCATGGGCGAGCAGCGCCTCTACAACTACGCACTTGAGCCCATGGACAAGGCCGCCTTCATCGCACTTGTCACCACCGACCTGCCGGCCGTGCCCGATTACTTCTCCTACGACGCCGACCTCAACCGTCGCGAGCGCCCCACCATTGAAGGCGCACTCGGCGGCTCCGCCCAGCCTCTCAGCCTCGATCGGCTCCTCCATGCCCAATCGAGCGGTGCTCAGATCCTCGACGTGCGTGACTCCGGATCGTTCGCTGCCGCCCACCTTGCGGGATCCATCAACGTCGGTTTGGAGGGCCAGTTCGCGAGCTGGGCGGGCACTCTTCTCGACCGCGAAACGCCCATCGTCATCGTCGCGGAGCCTGGCGAGCCGGAGGAGGCCGCGCTTCGGCTCGGCCGCATCGGCTTCGACAACGTCAGCGGCTTCCTCGACGGCGGCATGGCCGCTCTCGCGGACCGCGACGACCTCCTCGCTCGCTTCGACCGCTACGCCCCCGGCACGTTGCGCGAGCGGCTCGCCGAAAAGGAAGCTGCCTGCATCGTCGACGTCCGCGCGCAAGCCGAGCTGCAAGAGGGCAAACTCGACGACAGCCTGCACATCCCCCTGCCCGTGCTCACCAACCGCCTCAGCGAGATTCCCTTCGACTGCGAAGTGATCCTCTACTGCGCCGGCGGCTACCGCTCCCCCATGGCCGCGAGCCTGTTGCTGCGCAACGGCTACAAACGCGTCGCCGACCTCGCGGGTGGCTATGGCGCCTGGGCCGCCACGGCCTGAGTGCCTCGTCGCCAGCCCACGTACAGAACAGACTTGCCTCTGGGCTAGCCCAATTCATCCGCGAAATCCTCGTTGAACTGCTCGATCAACGACTCCTCGCCCCGCACCGCCGCGCGCGTTCGCGCCACAGCCGCGTCGAACGCGTCTGCGTTACCGGCGGCCAGCGCCTCCGCCTGTGTTAGCCACGACACCCGCAGCTCCGACAACGCATCCAGATACGCCGCGTGCCACACGACCGCCCGGAACGGCGGCGTGTTCGCCCCGATCGCGTCCGCGAGGGTCCCCAGCCGCTCGGCCGCAGCCGCGGCGTTCACCTCCTGCGCCCGGCAGGACGATGTCTCTTCCGCCTCACACCCCGCCAGCACCGACTCCGGTGCCAGCCTCGACAGATCTGCCGACGCCTCCTCCGACAGCCTCGCCACCGTCCCGAAATATCCCGGCGGCGCGGTTCGCGGGTTGTCCGCGAGCAGCGCGGCCACCACCCCGAAAGACACCGCCCCGATCATCGCCACCATCGCCATCAGCACCACCGGCGAGAACAGGAACCGGCTCGGGCGCCCGCCCTCCACTTCAGCCGCGGAGTCCGGGGAATCTGCTTTGAGGTCCGACGAATCCTTCTGCATCGCTCCCTTAGAGCACCCGGCCCAGGAACGCCCGCGTGGCCTCCACGAACGCGTCCGGCTGATCGCCCGCTACCGAGTGCCCCGCCTCCGCGATCGTCACCAGCTCAACGTGGGGGTTCGCCGACGCGAACTTCTCCGCCTGCTCCCGCTTCAGCACCGGACTCTTCTCCCCGTGCAGCAGCAGCGTCGGACACGACACCGCCTTCGCCACATCCCAGATGTCGTCCTTCGCTCGTGCCACCCCGCCGAATCCCGCCTCGCGGAAGCGCTCGTCGTACTGCTTCGACATCTGTCCGTCTGCCGTCTCCCGCAGCGAAACGGAAAGCCGCGCCCGGATCCCCTCCTTCGACCGGTAGGGGTAGTACTTGTGCGTGTGCTCCACCCAGGCGTCCAGGCTCTCCATCGCATACGGCCCCGCCACGAACTGCCGCACCTCATTCGCACCATCCACCGATACCTCCGGCCCCACATCGATCAGAATCAACGCCCGTACCGCGTCCGGGTGCCGCCCCGCGAACGTCATCGCGTTCATCCCCCCCATCGAGTGCCCCATCAGCACGGGTCGCTCCAACGCCAGCGCCTCCGTCACCGCCTCGATGTCCGACACCATGTTGTCGCGCGTATAGTCCGCCACCTCCGGCGCCCACTCGCTGAGCCCGTGGCCGCGCTGGTGGAACGCATAGATGTGCAGCAGATCGCTCAGCCGCGGCGCCACCTCATCGAACGAGTGCGCATTCAGTGCGAAGCCGTGGAACGCCAGCGCCGGCACGGCTGCCGACCCGCCCCAATCCCGATAGCCCAGGCGGAGCCCGTTCACCGTCACCGACGTATCCCGCACTGCCGTCGACATCGCAACCTCCATCCGCTCGAAACGCGCGCTGCCGCAGAGTACCAACGGCCTTCACTCACGGCACCTGCCCAGGGCACTTGACCGCGCGCCCCAACGCCCCGCTCCCGCTACCATCCCTGGGCGCCGAGCCCCCGCAGGAGCCTCAATGCCCTCCACCCCCCTCGACGTCCCCCACCCCGACCGCGTCAAACTCATGTCCACCGCCGACGCCATCGCCCGCTTCGTCCACGACGGCGACACCATCTACACCGGCTACACCCAGGTCCCCTACGCCCTCATCTTCGAGATCGTCCGCCAAGGCCGTCGCGACATGGAAGGCATCGGCGCCTCCATCGGCCCCCAGATGAGCCATCTCATCATGGCCGGCTGCGTCAATCGCGTCCGCACCGGCTACATCGGCGGCGCCCTCCGACCGGGCCTCATCACCGACAAAATGGAGTCCGGCGACCTCAAGTACGAGGACTACAGCAACGGCGCTATTGCCATGATGCTCATGGCCGGCGCCTACGGCCTCCCCTTCGTCCCCATGAAGTGGTTCCTCGGCACCGACTATCTCCGCCCCGAAAACGTCGATCATCCCGGCGCCTACCTCGGCCAGGACAAGTGGAAAGTCATCGACTCCCCCTTCGACGGCGAACGCTTCCTCGCCCTCCCCGCCATCCGCCCCCAGGTCACGGTCCTCCACTTCCAGCGCGCCGACGTCTACGGCAACGTCCAGGGCTGGGGCGCCTTCGGCGATTCCCGCTTCGCGCTTTGGGCTGCCGAACGCGTCATCGTCAGCGTCGAAGAGATCGTCGAGACGGACGTCATCCGCCGCGACCCCAACCGCACCCTCGTCCCCGGCGCGCGCGTTGCCGCCGTCGTCCACGAGCCCTGGGGCGCGCATCCCACCTCACTCCCCGGCTACTACGACTACGACTACCCCTTCATGGCCGCGACCGGCGTCGGCGCGGTGCAGCAAGACGCCTGGGACGCCTTCCGCGCCGAGTGGATCGACGGCTGCCCCACTCGTGAGTCGTACATGGCTCATCTCCAGGAGCACTTCGGGCCCGACTGGCTCGCGAACATCACCCCGACCGAAGCCATCGAGCCCCTCAACCCAATCAGCTATGGCTTTGCCCCGCAACTCTCCTGGCCGTCGACGTAGCGAGTTCCGCGGAGGCCAAAATGACGACCGACGACTACACCCTCCAAGAACTCATGGTCATCGAAGCCGGCCGCCGTCTCGGCGACACCGAATCCGTCGTCGTCGGCCTCGGCCTCCCCGTCCTCGCCGCCACCATCGCCAAACTCACCTCGCATCCCCACTTCGTCTACTCCACCGAGATCGGTGTCTTCGACTGGTACCCCGATCCCGAGACCATCGCCCGGGGCCCCGTCGGCATCCACGACATCAGCCTCTTCCCCGGCAGCGGCATGCTCTCCGACATGACCGACGCCCTCGGCGCCTGGACCCACGGCGGCGACGCCGACTGCGCCTTCATCACCGGCGCCCAGATCGACAAGTACGGCAACATCAACACCATCGCCATCGGGGAATACGCCAGCCCGGAACGACGCCTGGGCGGCACCGGCGGCAACACGGACCTCGCCTGCTCCGCCGCCCGCAGCGTCGTCATCATGTCCCTCGAAGGCCGCCGCTTCGTGGAGCGGGTCGACTTCATCACCTCGCCCGCTTACATCGACGGCCCCGGCGCGCGACAGCGGGAGGGCCTCGACGTCCAGGGGCCCAACATCGTCGTGAGCACCATGGGCGTCTTCAGCTTCGACACTGAAGACCGCGGACAGACCGGCTCCTGCGAAATGGTCCTCACCGACCTCTTCCCCGGCGTCGAGGCCGCCACCGTCCAGGCCATCGTCCCCTGGGACCTCCGCGTCGACCCCAACCCCGGTCGCGTCCAACCCCCCACCGACGACGAACTCACCTGGCTCCGCCGCCTCGACAACCTCGGCATGTACCTCCGCGAGGGTAGGTACTAGTTCTAGAAGCCTCGCGCCACCCCCTCGCGCCACCTCCCCCAAGAGTGCAGAGGAGTGGAACTCCTCTGCACGGGGGGCTTGGGGGGGTTACCCCCCAACAAACCTCTTTTCTTTTTTCCTCGGGGTGGGGAACCCAGCTTCCCTACCTCTCCAACGGAAACCTCTCCACCAGCGCATCCAGCAGCGCCCGGTCGACTCCCGCCCCTTCCACCACCACCCCGTGCAACTCCGCCAACCGCGACGTCCACACTGGATGCCGCACCTGCAGCGCCAGGACCGCGTCCAGCGCCTCCAGCCAGCCGTCCCGGGAGTGGAGAGGGCCGGAGCGAGCTTTCCACGAGCGACCCCAAGATATGGCCCCTCTCCAAGGGGGGTCTGGGGGGATCACTCCCCAGAAACAACCTCATTTTTCTTTTCTGGGGGTGGGGAACCCAGCCTTCCTACCTGTCCAGCGGAAACCTCTCCACAAGCGCATCCAGCAGCGCCCGGTCGACTCCCGCCCCTTCCACCACCACCCCGTGCAACTCCGCCAAGCGCGACGTCCACTCTGGATGCCACACCTGCATCGCAAGGACCGCGTCCATCCCGGACATCACCAGCGTAAACGGCAGCATTTCTGGCTGTTCCTGGCTCCAGCGATGAAGATCCAGCCCCTCTTGCAGGGCGAGCATGGTCAACTCCCAATGGGGTGGAAGAAAAATCTCCTCGGAGTCGTCCCTGGCGCTCACGTACTTCACTATAGTAAATCGCCACGGGTTTGGGGGCGGACCAATGCTGGGTGCATGGCGCACAGCGATCGTCCGCTGGTCGAGGCGTTCGGCCGGGTCGTACGGGACCGGAGACACGACGCTGGCATCAGTCAGATGGAACTGGCCCTTGCCGCTGGCTTGGCAAGCTCTTTCGTCTCCCAGATCGAGAACGGTCTTCGCGGGGTGTCTCTAGAAACGATCGCAGGACTCGCCAAGGCCCTCGACACGTCGGCGGAAGATCTCATCGGCGCGGCTGAGCGGAGCCGCTGAACGCTTTTCCGTAGTCATCCAGCCCGCAATCATCCAGCCTCCCTCCTCACCACCTGGAGACCGCCCAACCCGCGCCTGCAACACGAACGCCGCCTGTGCAGGCGGCGTCGCGTAGCCCAAAACCCGTGGTCGTCGGGAACAGTCTACGTGATATCGCCTCCATCGGATCACCGGAGATATCACCGCTCCGTCTCGCAATGGGCGGTCGCATCCGATCCGTGAGGCTGTTGGCGCTCTACGCCGCGCGTCCCTGAAGATCGCCAGCCTTCCCAGCCAGGACCACCTCCACACATCCCCCGCCCCCTCTCCCGAGCGGGCGAGGATCTCAGAGTGTCGCTTCTGTAAGCGACCCCAGCTCCGCCACCCGATCCATCGATGGCCTATCTCACCTGGCACACCTCATGCGTGACCGGCTCCGGGGTACCGAGCGTGCGGGCCCCTCACGACCAACAGGCCAGGGGGGTGCAACCCCCCTGGCCTGAACACATGTGCCCCGTCGAGCTACTCCAGCTCGGTGGACAAAATCACGCTCACTACGGTGCCGAGGGCCGCACCCTTCTGGGTCAGAGCCATGAAGTCGGGATCGGCGTTGAGGGCATCGGTAAACGCCCCGTACGCCGTCATCGAGTCGAGTTCGGTCTGGCCCAGAATGTTGCCGGAGTTGGGACCGGCGACCGTCGCTTGCCACACCCGCAGAGTTCCGCCGTGCTTCTCGATCAGCCTGCGTGCCTCCGGGATGAGCGCGACGAACGCTTCCATGTTCTCCGGCGCGACCGCGAAGACGTTCGTTTGTCGGACAGCCATCAGATCCTCCAGTTGCTTCATGGGTGCCGCAGACTAGCACAGCCCGCTCCCCCCTCAGATCCGAGTCCTCGGGTGCACTTTCCCTGAACAGAAAACCGCGATATGCGTACTCCGAGATACCGCCCCCGCCACCCCCTCTGTCACAATCGATCCACGAGCCTCCTGTGGCGGGGCGACCGAAGCGCCTCACGAACCTCCTTCCCTCGCCACCTGACCCGTCGGGAGCTTTCCCAATCCCGGGTCGCCCCACACTTCATCAGCCCCGGTGTACCGCGTATGGGGTCTCAGAACGTCGTTCCCAAGACGACCCCAACCCCCGCTACCCGATCCACCGCTGGCCCGCCTCATCTCGAGCATCTCACGCGTCACCAGCCCCCGTGTGCCGCGCGTGCGGGGGGT
>JAPUIR010000415.1 GCA_027296805.1 Chloroflexota bacterium
GTCTGCCTCGGTCACCAGTGTGTGGCGCAGGCCTTCGGCGCGCGCATCGTCAACGCCGGCGAGATCAAGCACGGCAAGACCTCCGCCATCCACCACGACGGCAAGGGCATCTACCAGGACATCGAGCAGGACTTCCTCGCCACCCGCTATCACAGCCTCTGCGTCGACCCCGACTCCCTGCCCGACGAGCTCTACGCCACCTCCCACTCCGAGAGCGGCGTCATCATGGGCCTGCGACACAAGACGCTCGACATCGAAGGCGTCCAGTTTCACCCCGAATCGATCATCACCGACGTCGGCCACGCCCTCCTCCGCAACTTCCTCCAGACCGACGCCCCCCTACCGCAGAAACACGCCCCATGACCGCCCTCGCCTCTTCGATCGCTCAGGCCCTCGACGCCTTCGTCAACGACGGCCGCGACCTCACCGAGGACGAGGCCGCCGCCGCCCTCGACGACATCATGTCCGGCGACGCCACCCAGGCCCAGACCTCGGCCTTCCTCACCGCGCTGCGGCTCAAGGGCGAGACCGTCGACGAGATCGTCGGCCTGGCCCGCACCATGCGCGCCAAGTCCCTCCACGTCGAGACCGGCCTGGATCGACTCGCCGACACCTGCGGAACCGGTGGCAGCGGCAAACAGACCTTCAACGTCAGTACCGCCGTCGCCTTCGTCGTCGCGGGCTGCGGCGTCGCCGTCGCGAAGCACGGCAACCGCGCCATGACCTCCGCCAGCGGCAGCGCCGACGTCTTGGAGGCGCTCGGCGCCCACATCGACCTCGGCCCCGAGGACGTCGCTCAGGTCATCAAGGAGACGGGCGTGGGCTTCATGTTTGCCCAGGCCTATCACCCCGCCATGAAGTACGTCGCGCCCATCCGCCGCGAGCTCGGCTTCCGTACCGTCTTCAACATCCTTGGCCCCCTCACCAACCCTGCTGGCGCCCAATACCAGGTGCTGGGCGTCGCGACGCCCGAGATCGCCGAGAAGATGGCGCAGGCGTTGGGCCGCCTCGGCAGCACCCACGCGCTGGTCGTCCACGGTCAGGAGGGCCTCGACGAGGTCTCGCCCACCGGCCCCACGACGGTCTGGGAGCTGCGCGACGGCGCCGTCGAGCGCTACGACATCGCGCCCCACGATTTTCACATCCGTCCCGTCCCCCTCACTGACGTCGCCGGCGGCGACGCCGTCGCCAACGCGCAGGCGATGCGCGAAGTGCTGGGCGGAGTGAGCAGCGCCCTGACCGGGTTCGTCACCCTCAACGCCGCCGCCGCCCTCTACGCCGCCGACGAGGCCCCCACCCTGGCCGAAGGCGTCGGCCGCGCCGCCGAATGCATCGACGACCAGCGCGCCCTGCGCAAGCTCGAACTCTTCGTCGAGGCCACCCAGCGCCTGGGAGCTGACGCCTAATGCCCACCCCTGACCTCCCCTCTGCCTCGAACCGACAGGCGGCCTCCAGCGAACAGCCGCCCCCCGACGAAAGCGTTCTCGATCGCATCGCCCGCGAGATGCGCGAGGAGCTTCCCAGCCGCCGCCAAGCCGTCCCCGAACAGCAGCTCGGCCGCATGCTGCACGAGCGCGAAGAGCCCCGCGACTTCCTCGCAGCCCTCACCGCTCCCGGCCTCGGCGTAGTCGCGGAGGTCAAGCGCGGCTCCCCCTCCAAAGGCCTCTTCGCCCGCGACCTCAACGGCCCCGGCACCGCCCGCATCTTCCGCGACGCCGGCGCGGTCGCCATCTCCGTCCTCACCTCCAAGTACTTCTTCGCCGACAACCAGATCCTGCTCGACATCGCCAACGCCCTCGTCGAGGACGAACACCGCGGTCGTCGCGCCCCGCTGCCCCTCCTGCGCAAGGAATTCCACCTCGACCGCTACCACGTCCTCGAAGCCCGCGCCCTCGGTGCCGACGCCTATCTCTGCATCGTCAAGATGCTCGACCCCGCCAGCCTCCGCGACCTCATCGACTACGGCCAGGACGAGCTGGGCATGACTGCCTTCGTCGAAGTCAACAACGAGCACGAGGTCGAGCTCGCCCTGGCGGCTGGTGCCCGCGTCATCGGCATTAACAACCGCGACCTCCACACTTTCCGCGAGGACCTCAACACCACCGAGCGGGTGCGCCGCTTCATCCCTGCCGACATCGTCGTAGTTGCTGCCAGCGGCGTACGCTCTTTCCGCGGCATGGAGCGCATGCGCGCGGCTGGGGTCAACGCGGTCCTGGTCGGCCAAGCGCTCGCCACCGCCAAGGACATCCCCGCCAAGTTCCGTGAGCTGCAGGGCGGGACTGCCGACAAGGACTCGTCGTGACGCCGGTTCCAACACATATGAAGATCTGCGGTTTGCGTGACCCCGACACCGCCCGCGTCGCTCTCGACGCCGGTGCGGACCTGGTCGGCGTCGTCTTCGCCGAGAGCCGCCGACGCGTCGACGGCGCCACCGCCCTCGCCATCCGTGAGGTGGTGGGGCCGCGCGCCGAAATCCTCGATTCCAGCACCGAAGCGATCGACCGTGCCTTGGACGACCATCGCCCGCTCCTCGTGGGTGTCTTCGCCAAACAGACCTCCGACGAAATCAACCGCATCGTCGCGCAAGTCGATCTCGACCTCGTCCAGCTCAGCGGCGGCGAACATCCCTCGATCACGGCGCGCCTCCAGCGTCCCGTGATCCGCGCCATCCATGTCCACGACGCCTCCACCGTCGCGGCCACCCTGGCCGACGCCGAACGCCCGCCCGATAGCGTCACCATGCTCGATACCAAGTCCGAGATCGGCGGCGGCAGCGGCCAGCCCTTCGACTGGAGCATCGCCTCGGGTGTCGCTCTTGTTCGTCCCATCATGCTGGCGGGCGGCCTTTCCCCTCACAACGTGCAGGACGCCATCGCCCAGGTTCGACCCTGGGCCGTCGATGTCTCCTCCGGCGTCGAAACCGACGGCGACAAAGACCACGACAAGATCCGCGCCTTCATTGCCGCCGCCCGCGCCGCTCAGGAGGCCCCCACCCCATGACGACAGCCCCATGACGGCAGCGCCATGACTACGACGCATCAAGACCGCGCTGGCCGCTTTGGCCCCTTCGGCGGCCAGTTCGTCCCCGAGACCCTCATGCCCGCCCTCACCCAGCTTGAGGCCGAATGGGAACGCGCCAAGACCGACACCGACTTCCAATCCGAACTCGCCACCATCCTGCGCGACTATGTCGGCCGTCCCACCGCCCTCACCCACGCCGAGCGGCTCACCGCCGAACTCGGCGGCCCCCAGATCTATCTCAAGCGCGAAGACCTCGCCCACACCGGGGCGCACAAGATCAACAACGCCCTCGGCCAGGTCTTGCTCGCCTTGCGCATGGGCAAACGCCGCATCATCGCCGAGACAGGGGCGGGCCAGCACGGCGTCGCGACCGCCACCGTCTGCGCCCGCTACGGCCTCGACTGCGTCGTCTACATGGGCACCGAAGACATCCGTCGACAGGCCCTCAACGTCTTCCGCATGCGTCTCCTGGGCGCGGAGGTCCGCCCCGTCGATGCGGGTACCCGCACCCTCAAAGACGCCACCAGCGAAGCGATCCGTGACTGGGTCACCAACGTGCGCGACACCCACTACATCATTGGCAGCGTCGTTGGCCCCCACCCCGACCCCACCCTTGTCCGCGACCTCCAGGCCGTGATCGGCATCGAGGCCCGCGAACAGATCCAAGCCGCCACCGGCCGTCTGCCCCACGTGGCCCTGGCCTGCGTCGGCGGCGGCAGCAACGCCATCGGCCTCTTCTACCCCTTCCTCGATGACGACGTTCGCTTGATCGGTGTCGAGGCCGCTGGTGAAGGGCTCGACGCCCGCCACGCCGCCACCCTCTCCCTGGGCAAGCCCGGCGTTTTGCACGGCGCCAACTCCTACCTCCTCCAGGACGACGATGGCCAGATCGAGGAAGCGCACAGCATCAGCGCTGGTCTCGACTACCCCGGCGTCGGACCCGAGCACTCCTGGCTCAAACTCTCTGAGCGGGCGGAGTACCACGCCGTCACCGACGATGAGGCACTCGAGGGCTTCCAGCTCCTCTGCCGCACCGAGGGCATCGTCCCAGCCTTGGAGTCGTCCCACGCCCTCGCCTACCTGAGCACGCTCGCTCCCACCATGACCGACGACCAGATCGTGCTCGTCAATCTCAGCGGCCGCGGCGACAAGGACGTCGAGATCGTCCGCGACGCCCTTGCCGCCAAAGGCATCGATCTCTGATGTCGCCTCACTCCGAAACAAGCCCTGAAACGAACCCCGAGATCAATCCTCGCACCCCGCCCCCGGGCGGGGGCGCGTACGCCGGTCTGCCTCAAGCGGCGAGTGAGTCTCCCGCCCCGCAGTTCCGTCGCTGGCCGCAGCGCGATCTCCGCGGCGGCCGTTCCGCTCCGCCACCGGCCAAGGGTCAAGAATCCCCCACCGAGAAGCTCCGCCCCCGTACCGT
>JAPUIR010000416.1 GCA_027296805.1 Chloroflexota bacterium
GGAGGGCGCGGGCGACCCCGACCTCTACGTCCGACGCGGGCAACAACCGCTCGAACGACAGCTCGGCCGTGAGCACAGCGAGGCGGGCTTCATCGCCCCCTTCCTGCCGGGCGCGACCGAGTCCGTGTTGGTCCCGCGCGTGGAGTCCGGCGAAGAGTGGTTCATCGCGGTGCTGGGGATGCGCGAGGGCAGCGCGTTCCAGATCACCGTGGAGCAGCCGCTCCAGGCCTACGGAGCGCCGGCCCTGGTGCCATCGCAGCCCGTCTCTGGCAGCCTCGACGCCGCCAATCCCAGCGCCAGGTTCGTGATCGACGTCCCACCGGATACGTCCTCGCTCACGGTCTCGATGACCGCCAACGCCGACGTCGATCTCTACCTTCGGCCGGGCCTCCCCGTCGCGCCGCTCGACATCGGCCGGCAGGCGACCGGCGGCCTCCTGGCGCCCTTCGCCTTGGGCGGCGCCGAGAGCGTGCCCGTCGTCTCGCCCACAGCCGGACCCTGGTACGTCGAAGTGGTCGCCTTCGACGCCTCGGCTGAGTACACGCTGTCGCTCGCCTTCGACAGCGTGGTAGTCACGGCGGGACCGCGCCCCCTGGCATCGCTCGCCAACGACTCTGGGATCCTCGCCCGCAACGACACCAGCAACTTCAGCTTCGACTACACGGGCAACGCCGCCCTCTTGGCCTTCTCGATCGGCGGGCGCGGCGACACCGACCTCTACGTCAAGTTCGCGCAAGCGATCGAGGCGGCGGAGATCGGCCGTGCCTGGGATTCAGCGAGCTTCCAAGCGCCATTCCTGCCCGCCTCGAACGAGACTGTCTATTTCATCGATCCGGAGGCGGGACGCTACTTCCTGACCTTCGCGGGCGCCGACGATTTCAACACCTACGACCTCGTCGTCTATGAGTTCGACCGCGTGCCGGAGACGCTGGGGCTCGCACCGTTACTGCCGGGAGAGCCGCAGACGTTCGACCTGCGCGTGGGCGAGGCCCCCACCCGGGAGATCTTCGTGCCCGCCGGCACCCGACGGCTGGACATCACCTTGAGTGGTGGCGGCGACGCCGACCTCGTCCTGCGCTATCTCGAGCCGCCGGACCCGGCGCAGTACGGCGCGGTCGCGCTCGGCCCGGAGCTGTGGCTTCCGTTCGCCGCCTCGTCCGACGAACGCATCACGATCACCGACCCCTTGCCGGGGGTCTACGTCCTCGCCGTCGTGGCCTTCGCGGAGCTTCAAACGGTTGAAGTGATCACTGCGCTGGAGTAGGCGCTAGCCGGGAACGCCCTCATCGAGCAGAGCGGCCAGCTCGTCGGGGGTGGTGACCGGCGCGCTGCAGGCGAAGCCATGGCAGACGTAGGCCGTGGGCACACCCCCGACCTGCTCCTTGCCTTCCAGCTGTGGCACCACAGTCGGCGCGCCCGCCTCGCGCTGCAAGACGACGGTGTTGCGCGGCGCGCCATCCCAGACCGTGCGTAGCAGGCGCCGCGTCTCCTCCGACTCGCGCGCCCCCACCACGGCGACGGTCTGGTGGCGCTCCACCCACTCTCGAGAGAGCACCAGCAGCGGCATCGTCGTGGGCGTCTGATTCAGCAGGCTGCTATGCGCCGCGGCCAACGCCTCCAAGCGGTCGGCCAGCTCCCCCTCCGACGTGAGCGCATAGAGCCGCGCCAGGACCCGCGCGGCCATCGAGTTGCCCGACGGCGTCGCCCCGTCGTAGACCGGTTTGTTGCGCGCCACCAGCGCCTCGTTCGCGGCCCCCGTCGTGAAGAATCCGCCCGCCTCGTCGTCCCAGTACTGCGACAGCAGCTCCTCGGTCAGCGATCGCGCCTCGACGAACCAGCGCTCGTCGCCACTGGCCTCGTAGAGCGAGAGCAAGCCATCCGCCAGGCTGGCGTAATCGTCGAGGAATGCCCTCACCGACGCGCGCCCGCCCGCGTAGATGCGCAGCAATCCGTCCTCACCACGCAGCGTCTCCAGAATGAACGACGCCGCACCCTCCGCCGCCGCCAAGAAGCGCGGGGCGTCCAGCACCGCCGCGCCGCGCGCAAGTGCGTCGATCGCCATACCGTTCCAGGCCACGATCACCTTCGTGTCGGTGGCCGGGGGCACCCGCGTCGCGCGCTGCTCGAGTAGCACCCGCCGACCGCGCTCCAGGATCGCCTCGACCTCCTCCACGGATCGCTCCGTCGCCGTGGCAACTTCGTCCACGGTGGCGGCGACGTGGAGGATGTTCTCGCCCTCGAAGTTGCCGCCTGTCGTCACGTCGTAGTAGCGGGCGAAGACGGCGGCGTCATCGGCGCCCAGCAGTTCGTTCACCTCGGCCAGCGACCAGACGAAGAACTTGCCCTCCACCCCCTCCGAGTCGGCGTCGGTGCTGGCATGGAACGCCCCCTCCGCCGTCCGCATCTCCCGCACGAGATAGTCCAGCGTCTCCTCGGCGATGCGACGGAAAAACGGATCGCCGGTCAGCCGCGCCGCGTCCAGGTAGAGCGGCGGCAGCAGCGCGTTGTCGTACAGCATCTTCTCGAAGTGGGGCACCAGCCATTCCGCGTCGACGGAGTAACGATGGAAGCCGCCCCCCAATTGGTCGTAGAGGCCGCCCTGGGCCATCTGACGCAGCGTGTAGAGCACCTGCTCGCGGCTGCGCTCGTCGTCCTCCACGACGGCGTGCTGCATCAGCAGCGCCAGGAAGAAGGGCTGGGGGAACTTCGGCGCGCGCCCGTAGCCGCCGTGCCGCGCCTCGTAGTTCTGCATGATCGATTGCGCCGTCAGCTGTCGATTCTGGGTGGCGTCGGGCAACGCCACGTCGGCCTCGGACGAAACGGCCCGCGACTGAATCCGCCCCACGATCTCCTGGCCCTGCTTGATCACGTTCTCGGACTGCTCCCGGAACGCACGCGCCACCCCTTGCAGGATGTCGGGCCAGGCCGGCATCCCCTGTCTGCCCTGTGGCGGGAAGTAGGTCCCGCCGTAGAACGGCAGCCCCTCGGGCGTACAGAACACGTTCAGCGGCCAGCCACCCTGTCCGTGGATGAGCTGTACGGCCTCCATGTAGATCTCGTCGACGTCGGGACGCTCTTCGCGATCGACTTTGATGTTGACGAAAAGCTCGTTCTGGACGGCCGCGACCTCCTCCTTCTCAAACGACTCCCGTTCCATCACGTGGCACCAGTGGCAGGCCGCGTAGCCGATGCTGACCAGCACCGGCTTGTTCTCGCGCTTCGCGCGTTCCCAGGCCTCGGGACCCCAGGCGTACCAGTCCACCGGGTTGTGGGCGTGCTGCAGGAGGTAGGGGCTCGTCTCCTGGGCCAGCCGGTTGGTGTGCGCCGGAGCTTCTTCGTCGGCCATCGTGGTCTCTCTCTTCCGCCCGGGACGGACCGTCATTCTACCCGCGCTATCCGCTCAGCCCGATCGTCGCTAGCCTCGCGGGCGATGAGCCTACGGCTACGACTGCCCCCCAAAGACCACCGCCTCACCACGTTCGTCAACGCGACGCGGAGGTTGCCGCGCACACCGCGCGTCCTGCTCGCCGAGGTCATGGGCACCTTCGGACTCGTCTTCTTCGGCGCCGGCGCCGCCACCGTCGACGCTTATACGGGCGGCGAAGTCACCCGGGTGGGCATCGGCCTCGTGTTCGGACTCACGGTGATCGCGATGGTGCTGGCCTTCGGCAAGATCAGCGGCGCGCACATCAACCCCGCCGTCACACTGGCGCTGTGGCTCATCGGCCGCTTCCCCACCCGCATGGTCGTGCCCTACATCGTGGCGCAGCTCGTGGGCGCATTAATCGGAGCGTCGGTGCTGCACGGGCTCTTCCACGCCAGCCCCGGCTTCCTGGGCGCGACCTTGCCCAGCGGCGGCGTCTGGATCTCGTTCGGCTTCGAGATCGTGCTGACGTTCTTTCTCGTCTACGTGATTCTCGTCGTGGGGCATCAAATGCACGCGCCGCTGACCCTAGTCGCCGTCGCCGCGGGCATCGTCGTGGGCCTGGAGGCGACGATGGCGGGCGAGATCTCGGGTGCCTCCATGAACCCGGCACGCTCCTTCGGTCCTGCCGCGATCGCCTGGGTCTGGGCTGACCACTGGATCTACTGGGTCGCGCCCGCCATCGGCGCGGTCCTCGGCGCGGGCTTGCACCTGCTGGTCCATCAACCCGACACAGCGGACGAGACAGCCTGACCTTCAACCCCAGGTCGGGCGCCTACGACGCCAGCCCCAGCTCCTCGCGTAGAAAGTCCCGCTCTCCCTCTTGGCACGTCTTCCGTATCTCCTCGAGGGTCTCCTCGGCCACCATGCGCAGATCTAAGCGCAGGAACGGGCAGCAC
>JAPUIR010000417.1 GCA_027296805.1 Chloroflexota bacterium
GCGACGCCAAACAGATGCTGCGTGAGATTCAGGGCTTCCCCGTCCTCGACGGCTACCGCGGCTCCGATCCCGCTGACCTCGACACCCTCGAATCGATTCTGCTCAAGCTCTCCGCCTTCGCGGAAGCCAACCCTGAGGTCAGCGAACTGGACCTCAACCCAGTCTTCGCCTACGCGGACGGCGCCGTCGCCGTCGACGCCCGCATCGTCCTGGCCGAAACAAGCGTTTAGCGGAGGCCCCGCATGCCTGACCTCACTCGGGTCTTCAATCCCAAGACCGTCGCCGTCGTGGGTGACAAGAAGGCCAGCGGCTATATGTGGCTCAAGAGCCTCAAGACGTTCACCGGCAACCTCTACTCCGTGCAGCTCGACGAGAACGAGATCCCCGGCATCGAAGAGCTCGGCGTGCAGAACTTCAAAAGCCTGGGCGAGATCCCGGAGCCGATCGACTTCGTCGTCTGCGCCGTCCCTCGCCAGGTCGCCCCCTACATCGTCAAGGACTGCGTCGAGAACCAGGTCGGCGGCGTCACCCTCTTCACCTCCGGCTTCGCCGAGACCGGAGAAGAGCAGGGTCGTGAACTGCAGGACAGCATCGAAAAGATGGCCCGCGAAGGCGACCTCGCCCTCATCGGTCCCAACTGCATGGGGCTCCACATCCCGGAACTCGGGGTGCGCTTCAACCAGGACCAGCCCTCCGGGGTCAAGGGCGACGTCGGTTTCATCTCTCAAAGCGGCACCCATGGCATGAACTTCTCGCTGACCGGTGCGGCCCACGGCATCGTCTGCTCCAAACTCATCTCCTTCGGCAACGGCATCGTCCTAGAGGCGGCCGACTATCTCGATTACCTCGCGGACGATCCCGACACCAAATACATCGGCCTCTACATCGAGGGCGCCCGCGACGGTCGCCGCCTGATCGAAGCGCTGCGCAACGCCACCAGCAAGAAGCCGGTCGTGACCTGGAAGGGCGGCCAGACCGCCGCCGGATCGCGCGCAACCCAGTCGCACACCGCCTCCCTCGCCACCGACCAGGCGATCTGGGACGCCATCGTCCGCCAGACCGGGGCCCTCGCCGTCGACAGCCTCGACGAGATGATCGACGTCATCAAAGCGCTCCGCCTCTCCAAGCCCGCGGCGGGCAACCGGGTCTGCCTGCTCGCCATGACCGGTGGTCAATCGGTTGTGCTCACGGACGCCTTCGCCAAAGAGGGTTGGGACGTTCCCATCCTCAGCGACGCCTCGCTGGAGAAGTTCGGCGAGTTCTTCAACGTCATCGGCGGCTCCTACCGCAACCCGCTCGACATGGCTGGCACGGTCAGCCAGGATCCCAAAAACCTCGACCGCATCCTCGACATCCTCAACGACGATCCCCGCATCGACGCCCTCGCCATGGAACTCTCGGCCACCTTCATGGCCCGCCGCTGGGCCGACAAGCCGGAGGAGTTCGAACGCCTGCTGGACTCCATCAAGGCCTTCCAGGCCCGCTCCGACAAACCGCTCATTACGATCTTGCATCCCTCCCACGTCGAGGCCGCCGCGCTCGATGCGCGCCAGAAGTTGCAGGCGCGGGACATTGCCGTCTTCCAGAGCTTCGAGCGCGCTGCGTCGGCCATGGCAAAGGTCGCCACACTTCGCGCTGACAACGGCTAACCTTTCTTGGCGACCCCGGCTCGGCCGGCGGGCGCCATCGTGTGCAGACATGACGGGTTGGGCTGGTCAGGCGCGGAGGTAGCTGTGGCGGATGACTTGATTTACGTCGATCACGCGGCGACGACCCCGGTCCATCCGCAGGTCGCCGAAGCGATGGCGCCCTTCCTCGACCGCGCCTTCGGCAACCCCTCCTCCCTTCACGGACTCGGACGCGACGCCGCGGACGCGCTCGACGCCGCCCGCGACGAAGTCGCCCAGATCCTCAACGCCCGTCCCAGCGAGCTGATCTTCGGCAGTGGCGGCTCCGAGTCGATCAACACCGCCCTCAAAGGGGTCGCCTTCGCCCAGCAGCACGCGGGCGCCGGCACACACATCGTCACCACGGCCGTGGAACACCACGCCGTCCTCCACACGCTCGAATACTTGGAGCGCTTCGGCTTCGAGATCACCCGCCTCGAAGTTGACGCGGAGGGCTTCGTCGACCCGGACCAGGTCGCCCGCGCCGTCGGCGCCGAAACGGTCCTCGTCAGCGTCATGCTCGCCAACAACGAGGTCGGCACGATCCAGCCCATCGCCGCCATCGCCGCCGCCGTCAAGGAGCGCGGACGAGAGCTCGGCCGCCGGGTGCCCCTCCACACCGACGCCGTCCAGGCCCCCGGCCAGCTCCCCCTCGACGTAGTCGAGCTGGACGTCGACCTGCTCAGCATCTCCGCCCACAAGTTCCGCGGCCCCAAGGGCGCCGGCCTGCTCTATCTCAGGCGTGGCACGCCCTTCCTCGCCCAGCAGACCGGCGGCGGCCAGGAGCGCAATCGCCGTGCCGGCACCGAAAACCTGCCCGCCATCGTGGGCCTGGCGACCGCTCTCGCCATCGCCGAGCG
>JAPUIR010000418.1 GCA_027296805.1 Chloroflexota bacterium
CGGGATCGCCCTAGTCTCAACCGGACAGGGCATCACCAGAACTCGCGACGTTCCGCAGAACCCAGATCTGTCGGATCAGCGCCTCACCCGCGCGCCCTGGGGCGTAGCCCTACCCGCTTCCCGCCGCGCCCGCCATCTCCACCGGCAGCCCCGCCTCAAGCGCGTGCAGCTCCGGCAGCACATCCGACGCGAACAGCCGCATGCTCCGCTCCGCCGTCGCGGCTGGCATCCCTCCGTAGCGGAAGTTCATCACCAGCTCCTCCGCCCCCGTCAGCAGCTGCACGTTCTTCAGCTTCTCCACCACCTGATCGGGCGTGCCCCAGGCCTGCGGCCGCGCGTTGTACTTCCCGATCTCCTCCGGCGTCTTCTTGCCCAATGTCTTCTCAAAGTTCTCGTAGAACTGATAGCCATCGGCGTTCTTGAAGTGCGCGCTGTCGCTGAAGTGGTAGTGCTTCTCCACGCTGATCTGTGCCTCGATCGTGTGCTGCAGGATCGTCTCCCACGCCTCTTCCTCAGTGTCGAAACAGGACACGTTCACCACCACGGTCGGCTGCGCCGGCGCCCAGCTCTTCTCGGCCCGCACCGCGTTGAAGTTCTGCACGTCCTCCCGGTATTCGTCCCAGCTCTTCTGGTTCGTCATCAGCATCCCCAGCCCCGCGTTCGCCGCGATCGGCAACGTGTCCGGACTCACCCACGCCACTCGCATCGCATCCACCAGCTTTTGCCCGTCGCGCGGCCGCGGCCGGATCGTGGTCTCGGGGATCGTGTAGAACTCGCCCTCGTGCGAGAACCACTCCTTCGTCAGCGCCTTGCGCAAAATCTCCAGCGATTCCATGAACCGTCCCCGGCTCTCACCCATCGGAATCCGATACGCGTCGAACTCGCGCTGTCCCGCGCCCCGTCCCAGTCCCAGCGTCAGCCGGCGCCCGCGCAGCATGTTGTCCAGCACCGACACCTGCTCCGCAATCACCACCGGGTCGTACCACGGCAGCACGATCACCATCGTTCCGAAATCGATCCTCGACGTTTGCCCCGCCACATGGGTCAGGTGCTGAATCGCCCCGCCCGTCATGACATAGGGAGAGAAATGATGATCGATCGCCCAATAGGAATCGAAGCCCAGCGGCTCGATCAGCGCCACCAAGTCCATCTCCTCTTCGTAGAGGGCGGCGTCGGTCACGATCGGCTCCGCGCTCGACTTGCTCTCGAAGCGATCCCAGTCGTGGTAGTTCTGGAAGTTGCTGTGGGCGCCGATTCGCATGGGGTTCTCCTTCGACGGCTGAACTAGCCGCGCTTCGTGAAATCAGGCTCGCGCTTCTCGATGAATGCCTGGACCGCCTCCGCGTGCTCGGGCCACTTGCGCGCCAGCCGGTCCCGCACCTGCTCCCGCTCCATCACCGCATCGATGCTGGGCTCCAGCGCGTTGCTGTCCAGCAGCTGTTTGATCAGCATCACGACCGCGGTCGGATTCGCCGCCACCTCCTCCGCCTTCGCGACCGCCGCCTCCAGCAGCGCGTCGTCCGCCGTGACCTCCGTCACCAGCCCCATCCCCAACGCCTCCGACGCCCCCACCATGCGCCCGGTCAGGCACATATCGGTGGCCTGCCCCAGCCCCACCAGTTGCGACAGGATCCGCGTCGACCCCAGCTCCGGCACCAGCCCCACCTTGATAAACCGGATCGACAGCCGCGCCGACTCCGACGCCAGCCGAAAGTCGAACGGCAAGGCCAGCGTCAGCCCCACCCCAATCGCGTAACCGTTGAACGCTGCCACCGTCGGCTTCGATCTTCGGATCAAGTGCGTCCACGGCGCCGAGAAGCGCGTCTCTTCCGCGCGGTCGGGCGCAGCCTCCGACAAGCGTTCGTTGAAGCCACCCAGGTCCGCCCCCGCGCAGAACGCTCGCCCCTCGCCCGTCACCACCATCGCGCCGATTGCGTCGTCCGCGTTCCACGCCTCGATCTGATCCGTCAGCTCCGCGTGCATCGTGTCCGTCCACGCGTTGAGCTTCTCGGGCCGGTTCAGCCAGATCACACCCACGCGGCCCCGCGTCTCGCTCCGGATCTGCTCGTACCCCATGGCCCACCTCCTTGCTCGACGAACTTGCCCGCGAGCGGTGCGGCAGGATCGCGCTGGCCACACCGGCCGACAGGATAGTGCCCCTGCGCATTTCCCGCCCTCCCGCCGGCCCTGGACGCCCCCGCCGGCACCCCGACGGCTAGGCTACGCAGGCGAATGAGGGGGACCACCGTGACTCACAAGCTGGAAAATCTAATCAAGGTCAATGTCCGCGTCCGCGACCTCGACGAAGCGCTCGCCTTTTTCAGGGATGCGCTCGGCGCGGAGCTGATCCACAACAGGGGCAGCGACACCATCGGCGACTTCGACGGCGCCACCGCACGCATCGGCGACGTCGTACTCGACTTCGTCGCCCCCAACACCGAGCACAGCGCCCTCGCCAAGAACATCGAGGCCCGCGGCCAGGGGCTCGACTCCATCTGCTTCCAGGTCGACAACCTGGAAGACACCGCCGAGGCCCTC
>JAPUIR010000419.1 GCA_027296805.1 Chloroflexota bacterium
GACCCAACGGCGTGCGGTTCGAGCCAGCCTCGACTGTCGCGGTCGGGGACGGCCAGGCGGTGGTGACGGCGACGTTCACGACCCCCGGTGACTACGTGCTCAGGGCGGAGGCCAATGACGACAGGTTGACCACCGAGCACGACGTGACCATCACGGTCCGTTGACGACGAGCCTCACCGTTGCCATTCTGACCAGGGTCCTTAGATGAGCAAGGGACATGGTGGCCTGGAGACGGGCCAATCATACCGGAACATTGGTGGGGACTGGGACGCGGGGACTCGGAAGTGCAGCCTGGTCGTTGAGGGTCCGGCCCCGCGAACGGTACCACTCGATGCCGGCCTGGTGCGGCGGGGGTTTCGAGTGTGGCGGCCGAGGTGAGCAGGTGCCCGGGTGGAGACGCCGGTGGTCCGGAGACGCGTGTGGTCGTGTACCCGCTACGGATGCAGCGCCGCGACGCCGCCCTCGAGCACGTGCAGCGCCCGTACTTCGTCATCCGTGAGGGCTCGGCCAAAGAGCGACACCTCGTCAAACAACCCGACGTAGTTGACACCGAGTCGAATGGCTCCGCGGGCAGGGTCCCACGTGAACGGCTCATCAATGCCGTCGGTGGCGCTCGACATGAGGACCCCGTCGAGATACAGCATGGCCACGCCGCCCATCGGGGTGTTGAGGCCGGAGTATGTGATGACCACATGCGTCCATTGGCCGGTCCCGAACGGGGGGTCGTCGACGATCACCAGCCGATCGAGGAACCCAGGGTCGTCCGGTGGAAGACCGTCGGGATTCCACGCCTCCAGGTCTCCGAACACCCCCAACCGGAACCGCCGTGGTTGCTCCGCGGTAAAGTCGACCCAGATCGCGGCGTCGTTGTAGGCTGCGTCGGTGATCTGAATCGGGTCGCAAAAACCAGGCTCGAGATCAGTGTCGGGGTCCAGGCTCAGCCAGAACGACACCGTCCCGCTCCAGTTCTCTGAGACATACCCAACGTTCGCGCCTGCTTTATAGAAGATGGCGTGCCGGTTGCGTGCCGTGAACCGCAACGCGGCGCCGAAGCGCCCCGCCCCGGGGGCCACGGCGACCGACGGATTCCCGATCCCGGGCACCGCCTGGTCTTGCTCGGCATACGACGGCGCCGTGTAAATCTGGGGGTCGCCCAACGCCCAGTCCGCATCGATGCCGTCATCGAACGACGCATGGAAAGTCAGGACCTCGGCGAGTGCGTCAACGGCGTCCACCGACGTCTCCGTCGGCGACCCGGCCACGCCGGGCTCGGGCTGGACGCCTCCAGAACAGTCTGAAAGAAGGACCACGAGCGGCAGCGTGGCCGCCGACGTGAGCCGCGATCGTCGGATGAATGCGCGCATGTGACACCCCAGTGACATGGTGGCCGGGAACGGCCCATTATACCGAGCCGGTGGAGTCAGCGACGTTGCCCGGATGGCGGGCTCGCTCATCGAGCGGGGTTTAATGGCATGGTGGCCTGAGACTCGCCGATTATACTGAGGCCAGGCGCAGAGACGGCCCTCGATTCATCGCGACTTGTGTAAGTGCCTAACATCTGTTAAGGATTCGCGTTTGTAGGGCAGATGAACCCCATGCGCCGCGACGATTTCGCCCCGCCGCCGGTCGATCGGGGTCCCAGCGGCCAGGCAGGGCCCAGACCTACGCTTTTCCAGTCTGTCGAGCACCTGAAGCGGCTGCGGCGGAGGGTGTCCCGGGGAGAGACGGGCGACCTCCCCGCCAGTGGCGGCGAGTGCAAATCTCTCAGCCGCGCGGGCCGCTGAAACAGCTCACGCGCGCGACCCGCGCCGCATGGTCAACGGCGGGGAGAGTGGCGCATCGAGGCGAGCGCGGAAAGGCGGGAACGCATGGCGACACAACCCGTCTCACCGCAGATCGCGATCGAGCGGCGCCGGTCGAGGCTGGTCTGAATTCTGCTAGGGAACCCTAGCTACGATTGCCACACAGCCCTCAGGGCCACCCGGGCGCGAATCGCCTGCGGCCCCCTCCTGCTGCTGCGTGACGATCACCATGATGCCGGGCGCGGGCCTCCGTGTGGATGGGGGCTCATGCGACGGACGTCTCCGGTTCCGGGTGCAGCAGGCGCTCGACGGTCTCGTTCGCCTCGCGGAACTCCTTGAGCCTCGTCGCTGAACCGGCTGATCTTCTCCTCCTCATCGAGGGTGAGCCCGCTGGCCCCATCGAGGCGCATCCGGTCTTTCAACAGCCCCAGGTGTTTCATGAGGAGCTCCTTCGCCCGCGTCCGGTCTGCGAACGTCACCTTGAACGTGCCGTCCGTCCGTTTACAGTAGCTGCGAATCAGAACCTGCTGGTGGGCGCTCAGCTCTCCGATGTCTTTGAGCGTCGAGACGTCCGGGTTCTCGGGGCTCGGCTTGAAGAGCTCGCGGATGTCCCCAAAGGCGACGGCGCAGACGCTCTTGAGGCAGTCGGCCGCTTGGCGCAAGGTCCGATCCGTGATGGGCGCGGCCAGTCTGGCGAGTTCAGCACGTACTTTCGGAATCTTGAGGTTCTTCGACGCCGCGACGCGAGCACCCTTTCTCCCGTACCCCGCCCGGCGCGCGGCCTGTGTCCCGTTGTAGTCCACGAGATACTCACGGGCGAACGCCTGCTGCAAGGGCGTGAGCTGGCCACGAACTGACGTCCCCTCGCGCCACGACGAATTCCGGGACCCTCGCGGGGAGGCCAGCCGCTGCGCGGGCACCTGACGGCACTCACGCACACGCCCGGGGGCCAGACCCGCACCTCCGGCTGCGCCGGCAGACGACCCGGCGTCAGACACCGGGACATACGGTGAGACCCGCCTGGCCGCGTTGAAGGCCTCGCATTCTGCCTGCCGGCGCCGGCGGTCGCGCTGCGCCGCTATCGAGCACCGGCCATGTGTCCAGCGGGCCCGGCCGCTCCGCGCGCGCCCCTCCGGTGTTCGCGGCCCGGTGCTGTGGCCGCCATGGAGCCTGCACCGACCGTTTCGCATCGCCGGGCCACGGCACGGCTTGCCGGTGCGCTTGCAGCGCGCCCCACACTGCGGGACCTTCGAGAGATCACCGGGCGGATTGCCGTGCCTCAACCAACCCCGCCGCCGTGCAGAAGGGTCGCTGCGGTGCGTAGGCGCCCCTCGCGCCGTGGGTGTCAGATCTCGCTCCATCGAGCGTCGCTCAGTCCCGCCAGTCCGCGTCCCATTCCGCTGCACTGCACCTACACCGTCATCTGCTCGTTTGACCCCCACACTGACCAATCTGGTAGCACCTCGTGTCGGGGCCGGGCGCCGCTAGGCCGCCTTCGAAAACCCCCAAAAAACGCAGCATCGCCTCCGACTGATTCACGCCACCTTGGAAAACCCTTGAAAAACACGGTTCCAACGAGTCACGGGTCCCCTTGGGGACGCCACCGCCTGCAAATATGACAGGTTGCCCGGCACGACACCAGAGACGAGCTTCGCCACCGGGCCCACCGCATGGAACCGGACGCCTCGGCGCCCGTTCCGTGTCTCGGGCTCGAAGGTCAGCCGGCCCACGAGGAGCTTAACGACGATCTGCCGGACCTGCGCGACGTGGCGTCCGAGCACGTCGCGCCACTCCCCCACCGCAGCCTGGAGGGGCGGCGCTCCAGTGCGGCGTCGAACGTGACCGGGGGCTGTCTAAGCGCCTCCAGGCGACGCTCCAGCGCCACACGCTGGCGTTCGTGCGCCTTGATGGCCTCGACCAAGGCCGGCACGTCGCCCCCAGCGGCCACAGCCGCCGTGAGACGAGCCAACCCGGCCTCAACATCAGAAAGCTGCCGCTCCGCTGCCACGCGAGCCTCAGCCG
>JAPUIR010000042.1 GCA_027296805.1 Chloroflexota bacterium
GTGAGCGCGGGGCCTTGTGCCCAGAGCGCGCCCTCGGGATCGGTGATGTTGATGAAGACGGCTTGGCCGGGGCGAAGTTCTTGCAACGAGTTGAGGGCCGCTGGCGCTCCTGTGCGGAACGAGAGGTAGGACTGCGTTTCGGCGTCCCAGACATAGATGGCGTCGAACTGGCCGGCGATGGAGGCGGTCGCATCGGCGATGGAGATCGAGGGATTCTGCGCCCCGACGCCGAGCGCCGACGAGCGCAGGGATTCGGAGGTGCCGTCGCCAGGGTCGCTGGCGTCCGGGAAGAATCCGCTCGCATTGAAGCCGCCATCGAGGTCGGAGGTCCAGGCGGAGGTGTCGCCAGACTCGAAGCCGTCGGTGAAGAGCTCCGGGTCGGCGGGCTCCGGCAGGGACTCAAAGACCAGGAGGTCCAGCGGGTTGGACCTGAAGATGTTCCCGCCCGAGCTTCCGAAGTTGCCGATCACCTCACCGAAGATGCGGCCCGCATCGTCGGTGATGGAGGAGAGGTCACCCAAAAAGGGGTTCAGCAAGGGGTCGGAGAAGTCTTTGCGCAACTCGGGGTCGTTCGGGATCTCGATGGTGATCTTGAAGCGCGCGTCACTGTCGCCGCCGCTGAGGCGCTCGAACGTGGCTTTGCCTGTGAGGGGCTCGCCGTTCGTGCCGAAGAGCGGCATGTCGGTGATGGTGCGGAACTCAAAGTCTTTGCTGTCCGACGCGGACCCTCCCGATGCTTGGAGTGCGAACTGGAGCGTCCCCACGTGGGGCACGTGGAAGCGGATCGACCCTATGTCAGCGAACAAGCCGCCGCCGCCCGTGAGGACGATCTCGGCCATCACGGTGATGGAGTCGTCGGACTCCATGCGCATGACGTTGGTGATTTCCACGAAGCCGCCCTGCGGCTGCGCCGAGAGGGGGGAGACGGCGGGGCCGAGGGCAATCAGCGCAAGGAGGCCAGCGAAGATCCCGATCCGGGCCGGGTACGCGAAACGAGTGCAGGACATGACGTCGCTCCTGCAACCCGGCGAGGGCAGGCTATCAGGAGGGAGGAGGTATCGCGAGGACGGTGGCCGTCAGCCTGCTCGTTGGTGAGCCGGCTTGTTAGTCAGCCGGCCTGGTCGAAGGCGGCCATGATCGCTTCGAAGCGACGGGCGACGAGCCCGCGGGTTTCGGGGTGGGTGATGATGTAGGGGCTGTCGGCTTTGACGCCCGCGATGACGATACGCCCGACCTGCTCGGGGTCCATGGCGGCGCCACCTCCGCCTCGCGCTGCCTCTTGGGCGACGGCGGCGACCGGCTCGGGGATGGGCTGGGGACCGCCGAGGGAGTCGGGCCGGTTGCGCTCCGCCTCCCAGATTCGGGTTTGGACGCCGCCGGGGCAGAGAACGGAGACGCCGACCTGGTCGGCCTCCAGTTCCATGCGCAGGGTTTCGCTGATGGCGACGACGGCGTACTTGGAGGCGGTGTAGACGCCGATGGGGAGGCCACGCGGCGCCATCAGGCCCGCCAGCGATCCGGTGTTGACGATGTGCGACTCGCCGTCCTGCGCCCGCATGCGGGGGAGGAATGCCTGCAAGCCGTTGACCACGCCCATGACGTTGACGTCCATGACCCAGCGCCAATCGTCCTGGGAGGCATCGGCGAGGTCTCCGAGGGTGAAGACGCCCGCGTTGTTGCAGAGCAGGTGGACGGCGCCGAAGCGATCGAAGACCTGGTCCGCCAGCGCCTTCACGGAGTCGGGGTCGGCGACGTTGGCTTGGACGGCCAGGCTTTCGACCTCGGCCGCGCTGACTTCGCGGGCGACGTCGGCGGCGGGGCCTTGCTCGATGTCTGCGAGGACGACGTGCATGCCTTCGGCCGCGGCCGCCAGGGCGATGCCGCGTCCGATGCCGCTGCCACCGCCGGTCACAACGGCGATCTTGCCCGCTAGATCCTGCATCGATCACTCCTATTCGCGCTACGGAGCGGCCGTCGCGCCGGGCAATGATACGGCGCGCGCGCTCTAGGCTCTTGTTTGTGCAACAGGGGGGCGGCGCCCCCCTGAGACCCCCCGCATGTTCGCGCCACGGGGGTGGCCGTTGTATGGGGTGGCAGAGGTTGGAAGGGCGCACGAAGACTCTGGTGGCTCGACTGGGGCGTCGCTACGGAAGCGACCCTCGCTCTGGACCCCCGCACTTGTTCGTGTAGCAGGGGGTCGGCGCCCCCCTGAGACCACCCGCACGATCGGCACACGGGAGCTGGTTGTGCATAGGGCGAGCAGGGTGCAAGGGCCTGCGGCCGCTCGGGTAGCACGGCTGGGGAATCGCTACGGAAGCGACACCCGCTCTGGACCCCCGCACGATCAGCACTGGGGCTGGGATGGGCAGGCCGGGCTGGCCGCTGTATGTGCGGCCCTGATACGGTTCGCTGCGCGGCGGCTTGGCCGAAGCTGGAAAACCCGAGAGAGCTGTGTCGATAGAGACGATCCGCACGATCCTGATCGATGCGACGATCCTGCTGGGTCTGGGGATCGGCGGCTGGTTCGTGGGGACTGAGATCTTCGCGCACGAGGCCGGACCGTCGAGCCCGATCAACGTGGTCTCGACGGCGGAGCCAGCCAGCGCGACGAGCGGGACGCTTGTGGTGCCGCGCTCTCAGCTCAGTCCGTTCGGACAGCACAGTGGCCTGATTGGGCGTCAGGTCCTGGTGGGCCGGGTGACTGAGGTGGGCGACGGCTTCTTTCTCGCGCAGACGCCAATTGGGATAGCGACGTTCCGCTTCGACGATGGCTCGACGTTCCTGCTGCGGCTGGCGCCGGGGTCGGCGAGCGATCTGATGCCGGGCGCCGCCATCGCTGTGATTGGGGAGGCGCAGGCGGACGGCAGCTTGATGGCAAGCTCCGTGTTGATTCTGCCGGTCGAGAGCCGTCCGTCGATCCAGCCGCCGCCGCTACCTGCTTTCGGCGATTTGGGGCAGGGCGACGGGGAGGGGGACGAGGAAGAGAGCTCGCCGGCCGAGTCGGAGGACGACGAGGGGTAGCGGTTTCGATCGCCTCAGGGCGCGCCATCTTGCAAGGCTTGCAGGGCGTCGCCCTCGATAGCCACGCCGCCCAGCGAGGCGGCGACCACGCGGCGGTGTTCGATCTGGAGATGGCGGGCGACGGCGGGGTTGGGCCGTCCCTCGGTCTCCCCGAGTCGGACGATCTCGGCGTGGAGGCGGTCGCGTTCCACTTCCAGCAGACCGACGGTGCCCAGCCGGGTGTCCTTGTGGTGGGGCAGGGTGGGGCTGCCGGAGTTGATGAAGACGACGCCGTCGCGGTATTCGAGGCGCTCCTGGTGGGTGTCGCCCGCGATCAGGATGTCGACGGGGTCGCCGTCCAG
>JAPUIR010000420.1 GCA_027296805.1 Chloroflexota bacterium
ACTGACTCTGGATCAGTTAGCGGGGGTTCGAATCCTCCATCCCCAGCCACTCTCTCGCGGCGCATTCGTCTAGCGGCCCAGGACACCGCCCTCTCAAGGCGGAGATCGGGGGTTCGAATCCCCCATGCGCTACCACGCGAATCCGCGGGCTTCTCTCTGGGAAGCCCGCTTTTTCGTGGCGGCGCTCCTCTCTTCAGGCCAGCGGGCCTCAGCGTTTGTGCCCAATCCGTGCCCAATGCAGCGAGACGTGTCACGCAAGTAGGTGATCGAGGGCTTGAGCCGCGACGCGCTGCTGGCCTAGCAGGAGTCCGCCATAGCGGCGCTCGGTGAAGTACGAGTCCTTGTGGCCAAGCCGCTTCGCGATTGTGTAGCGGTCTTGACCCGCAAAGATCCAATGGGTCGTCGCCGTATGCCGAAGGCAATGAAAATCTACTCCCGTGCCGGCCAACCCCGCCCTGTCGACGACAGCTAGATACCCCCTGTAGAACGCGCGACGTACCCAGGGCGTCCCGATGCGAGACGGGAAGACCAGGCCGTGGTCTTGCCAGACCGGCCCCGTGGCGAGGCGCAGCTCACTGAGTTCAAGGCGGTGCCGGCGCAGGGATGCCAAGGTGACCGACGAGAGTTCAACGTCACGCTGGGCCTGGGCGGATTTCGTCCCGGCCACATGCACGAGGGAGCGATCCCAATCGACATCTTCCCATCTCAAGGAAAGAAGCTCGCCCTGGCGGGCGCCGGTGGCGAGCGCGATGCGGATCACTGACGCGAACCGCGTGCCCGCACCGGCCGCCAGCAAGCGTCTGATCTCGCCATCGTCCAGGACCCGGTCCTTCGGCTGGGCTGCTTGTCTCGGCGCAGTCACCCCCTCAACGGGGTTGAAGGGGATCAGCCGCCGGGCCACCGCCTCCCGCATCGCCTTCCGCAGAATGTGGAGGTGCTTGTGAATCGACGCGGCGCTCAGGGGATGGGCGGCTGTCGACCCCTCGCCGCTGACCCAGCTGTCCCGCAGGGCCGCAACGTGGTCGTAGCGCAGGTCGGGTAAGGCGAGATGTCCAATTGTCGGGATCAAATGGCGCTCGATCACCCCCTCGTACCGTTCGTGGGAGCGGGCGTTGATCCCGCCGTGACGATGTTGGGCATCGACCCAACCGCGGAGGAACTGGGCGACGGTCTGAGATTTGACATCGATCGCGAGGCCCGCGCCGTGCTGCTGACGGGCTTCGTCCAGCGCTTGTTGCGCATCCCGTTTCGTTCCGGTCACGGTTCGGTTGAGGCGGCGCCGAGTGCCGGTGATTGGGTCAATCCCGAGGCGCAGGCGGATAAGCCACTTCCGCTTGCCACGCGGGGTAATCGATCCTTGGCCGTAGTCACGCTTCGTCATTGGAACGCCTTTCACGTTGAGAGAGGGCCCGCCCTTCGCGCTTCATTCGAGACCGGCGTGAGCGGCAGGCGTCGCTGCACGTCAGCTTTTGCCGTCTGGATGCTCCGGGGGCGATAACGAGCCAACGACCGCAGTTCCCGGCGCAAGATCGATACTCCCGGTCCTCGTCGACGGCACGAGCGATCTGCAGCCACATCGCACCGGCGAGGTGGCGCGGTCGGATACGGAGCCGCCCATCGCCGCCGTAGCGGCCGAAGCCGGCCCAAGTCGACGTTCTGAGATGAAGATCCAGGACCTCGCGGAGCATCCACCGGGTGTGCTGAGCGCTCGCCCGTCGATCTGATTCCACCTCGGAATCTGCACCCTTGGATCGGCTCAGGAGTTGCCAGTCGTCGAACAGCCTGAACGTTTCCACCATCAGGACATGGATCTCTTGCCAGCTCTCAAGTGTCTCGCCCGGCGTGTAGGGACTCAGCAGTTCGGTCGCTCGCGCAATCGCGACGAGTGCATCGGCACCAGTGGCGTGGGGTGTGTCGTGCTGAGGTGATTGTCCCTCGCGTAGGACGGAGTTCGCCCAGGGGTCGAGGTGCCCGTATCGGCTCGCGAAGTCTTGAACGGTCGACTCCGTCAGCGGGGAGCTCAGTGTCGCGAACTCCTTCGCCGCTCCCTGCATTTCGTGATCGGCTAGTGGGTCGATGGTTCGCCAAATCGCTTCGGGCCCCAACACGGGGACATCGCTGACCAGGAAGCGGCCCGCTCCCCCGTCCCGCTTGATTCCGTCGCGCCAGCGGTACCCGCCGGGAGCGACCATGAGGCCTGAATTGAAGGGCCAAATCGAGAGGTCATGGCGCTCTAGCGTGACCACTTCTGACACACTTTCTCGTCGTAAACCGGTTGAGATCATGGAAACAGTAGCGGATACTGGGACCGGATGCAATGAGAAATCACCGAATGAGAAAGGACCCCGGCAAATGGTGCAGACCGCCGCCTCTCGCGTCTTGACCGTTCAAGAAACGGCGGACGCCCTTGGCATATCACTCAACAGCGCGTACGAGGGAATCCGGAGGGGAGACATTCCCCATCTCCGAATTGGGCGCCGGATCGTCGTACCGATGGAGGCTCTCGAACGCCTTCTCGCCACAGCATGACTAGAGACGAAGAAGCCGCCGGTGGAAGGGGGTCCGCCGTCGCGGTTAAAGAAGAAAGCCGCCCCGGGCACAGGGGGCGACTACCGACCGCTAAGACGGTCACTAATTGCAACACTGAATCCAGCAGCGACCCCGAACTCGCCGACGGGCTGGCGTGGCTGCATGTGATCGTGCGCGACGGGCAGCGCGATGCGGATCTCCGTCGCTTGCTTCTTGCCGTGCTTGATTACGTGCGGCGTGCCCAGAATCTGGTTGCGCCCCAGTGACCGCCCCCGTGCAGCCCCCGATCACCGACAACATCCCCGCCGAGATCCGCGAGAGCCGGCAGTGCGTGGGCTGGGTGCTCCACAAGCGGGACGGCGATCCGAAACCAACGAAGCTGCCCGTCAACGTAGCGACCGGCGAGCTGGCGTCGTCCACGGACAGCGCGACGTGGAGCACGTTCGCTGCCGTAATAGCGGCCGTGAAGGCGGGCGAGGTTGACGGCGCTGGCTTCGTGTTCACCGCCGAAGACGACTACGTCGGCATCGACTTGGACCGGTGCATCAACGTCGGGACAGGCGAGATCACGGACCAGGCGATGGCCATCGTCAACTCGATCAGCAGCTACACCGAGGTGTCGCCCTCGGGCACCGGCTTGCACATTATCGCTAAGGGGATCTTGCCGCCGGGCCGCCGCCGCAAGGGGGCGATCGAGGCGTACGCCGAAGGCCGCTACTTCACCATGAGTGGCAACGTGCTCCCTAGCACGCCGCGCACGATCGAGGAGCGCAGCGCCGAGCTGGCCAGGTTCCACGACACCTACCTCGCCGATCCAGAGCCGAAGCCAACCGATCCCATGCCGCGCAGCAGTGGCAAGCTTGATGATCTGGAACTGATCGAACATGCCCGCGCCGCAAAGAACGGCACCAAGTTCGCCAAGTTGTTCCACGGCGACCACTCCGGTTACGAATCGCAGTCCGAGGCGGACCAGGCGTTGGTCAGCCTGATCAGTTTTTGGACGCAAGACCCCGCACAGATCGACCGCGTCTTCCGCCAGAGCGGCCTCGCGCGGGCCAAGTGGCTCGACCGTGAGGACTATCGCGACGCGACGATCGCGACGGCGTTGCGGGGGCGGATCGATGTCTATTCCCCAGACAACGGGGGCGGACCAGTCCGATTCGCCCGACGTCCTAATCCCGTCGCTGGGGGGGCGTTTCGGGATGGAGACGATGGAGTAGCTGACGTCAGTGGAGTCGCTGAACAGTACGATCGCCGCCATCTCACCGATCTCGGCAACGCCCTTCGCTTCGTCGACGCCCATCACAAAGACCTTCGCTACTGCGGCCCTCTCCGCGGCTGGTTCTGCTTCGACGGCCGGCGCTGGGAGCTGGACACCGCGGGCGAAGTGCAGCGCCGCGCCATCGCGACGATCGCGGACATGGAGCGGGAGGCGGCGGATCTCCTGGAGCGGGGCGACGAAGGCCACAAGGCGCTGGCGGCCCATGTCTTGAAGTCGGAGGCGGAGCCGCGTATCCGGGCGATGCTCACGCTGGCAGAGAACGACAGCCGCGTCGCGGTGGCCGTCGACGCCTTCGATCAGGACGAACACCTGCTCAACCTCGAGAACGGCACCATCGATCTCGCGACCGGCACCCTCCGCCCGCACCGCAGTGAGGATCTGATCACCCGCCTCGCCCCCGTCGTTTACGACCCGGCCGCCATCGCGCCTCAGTTTCAGGCCTTCCTCCGCACCGTCCTCCCGCAGAACGACGATCTGATCGCCTATCTCCAGCGGGCGACGGGCTACAGCTTGTTGGGCTCCACCCAGGAGCAGTGCTTCTTCCTCCTCTACGGCACCGGCGCCAACGGCAAGTCGACGTGGATGGAGACGATCCACGCCATGCTCGGCGACTACGCCATGGCGACCCACCCGCAAACGTTTCTGCAGCGCAGCGGCGACGCCATTCCCAACGACATTGCCCGACTGCGCGCCGCGCGCTTCATCTCGACCCCGGAGCTGGATCTGGGCAAGCGCCTGAACGAGACCCTGCTCAAATCCTTCTGCGGCGGCGACACCGTCTCCGCCCGCTTCATGCGGCGGGAGTTCTTCGAGTTCCAACCTAAGGGCACGATCTTCATCGGCGCCAACCAGAAACCGGAGATCCGGGGCGTGGAGAAGGCGATCTGGCGACGGCTGAAGCTGATTCCCTTCACCGTCTCCATCCCGCCCGAGGAGCAGGACAAGAGCTTGCTCGCCAAGCTCCGGGCCGAAGCCCCGGGCATCCTGAATTGGGCCCTGGCGGGCTGTCTGGCCTGGCAGCAAGACGGCCTCGGCAGCGCCCCGGACGTTGAAGCCGCCACCGCAGCCTACCGCGAGGAGATGGACCCGCTCGCCGCGTTCATCGACGAGCGCTGCTTGATCGCCACGGACGTCAAGGTGTCCGTCAAGGATCTGTTCCGTCACTACAAGGAGTGGGCCGAGACCAACAGCGAGAAACCGCTCGGCAAGATGCAGTTCAACGCCGCGGTCACCGGCCGGGACATCGCCAAGGTGAAGTCGACAATCTGGTGGTGGCATGGGATCACCCTCCACCACGGACAAAAGGACAATTCAGATCATGAATCCGGGGTAAGTTTTCAACCGCGCGTAATGGAGGTTAACCCGGAAACCGCGATCCCAATTGTCCGAATGTCCGAACCCGGCGAGTTTTGTGCCTGCGGAGGGCTGGTGGATCGCTACACCCCGGAGGGCGAACCCGTCTGTGCCGCGCACGTTCCCCGCACCCGTCCAGATACGGCCCTCTCCACCACCAGCACCGACTCGGAGACGTCGTCGTGAGCCCGATCCAAGGCTTTTGGAAGGGGGATTCCAATAGACGCCACGGGGCGGGGCTCAGGGCCGAGGCGGGTCCCGGGCTAGAGGGTGTCGTTGCCCCGCTCGCCCGTCCGGATGCTGATCGCGTCCTCGACGTCACTGACGAAGATCAGGCCATCGCCCAGGTCGCCCACCGCGCCGTGCTCGCGGATCACCGCGATCACGTTCTCTACATTCGATTCGGAGACCACGGTCTCCAGCTTGACCTTGGGCAGCAGGTCCACAAGGACCGTCTCCCCGGCGCGGCCGGCCCGAATCTCCTCTGGCGGCATTTCTCCTCGTCCGACGACGTTGCTGACGTTCAGCCCCGTGACCCCGGCCTCGCTCAGCGCGATCTTCACCGGCTCCAACCGCTCCGGCCGGATCAACGCCTCGACCCGTTTCATCGAACTCATGGCACCCCCTTTGACGACGAACCGGCGCAGGGTACCCGAAGGCCACCCTCGGCGAGCAGGGTGCCCCGGCTCCCTCACCGCCACCACGGGGGCGGTCCCGCGCGGCCTAGTGCTGCCGTGGAGGCCGTCCCCGCCAACATCTGGGCCGGGCTACTCGTCCGTGCAGTCGAAGACGAAGTCGATGTTCCGGTCCGCGGCGAGCTGCTGCAACGTGGCGCAGGCGCGATTGAACTCGCCGAAGGCGTCGTTAGCCTCGAAGAACGCGAGGACGTCGACGATCGTCTCGTCGGCGCCTGCTCCGCGGACACGCTCGAGATTGTCGATGACCGCGTCGATCGCCTCCACAAAGGCGTCGTGTGCGGCGGCCAGCTCCGTCGGAGCGGCGATCGCCGCGAGGTCGGCGCGCACGCCCACGAACAACGCCTGAAAGAGTTCGAAGAAGGCCGGAACGGACTCGGGGTCGTCGGGAGACGGCTCGGGGATGGCGGCATCGCGTGCCTCAGCGTCGGCGCTCACGGCTTCGAGGGCGGCAAAGTACTCCCGATCGCTCAAGGTGTCGTCGCCGCCACACGCGGCCAGGAGCAGCGCAAGCGTGGCCAGGAGTCCGAGCAGGGCCAGGGATCGTCGCATGGCGGCACCCTACCACCGGTCAACGACCCATCCCCCTCCAGGTTCCCGTCCTCGGGCCGCAGATCCTGCCGTCTTCACGGCGCCGAGGGTTTAGCTGCGAGGTTGCAGAATCACAACCGGGATCTGCCGATCAGTCTTCTCTTCATATTCCGCGAATTGTGGGAAGCTCGCCTTCTGCGTCATCCAGATCGTCTCGCGCTCCTGAGCGGAGGCGACGCGAGCCGTGACCTGAACGCTGTCGGCGCCGATCTCGACGGTCGTGTCGGCGTTCGCGACGAGATTGTGGTACCAGGCGGGGTTCTTCGGGCCGCCCGCGTAGGAGGCGAAGATGGCGAACGCGTCCCCCACGGCCTGATACATCACCGGATGGAGGCGCGCTGCGCCACTCTTGGCCCCCGTACTGTGCAGCAGGAGGACGGGTCGGCCCTCGAACATTCCGCCGAGTTTGCCGTCATTGGCGCGGAACTCTTCGATGATCTGGGCGTTGAACTCGTTCAGATTCTCGGGGACGGTGGTCATTCGTTCTCCTCGGCGCGAGCGATCGGCTCAGTCTTCTGCTTGGGCGCTAGTATGCCGGGCCGCGAAAGGACCAGCAATCCTGGGAAGATTTCGCGCCCCAACTCCGTGCCCGCGCACGTCTCCACACGGCCACCAGATACCGCCGGCGACCTCGCGGGTGTGACGGCCCCTAACCCGCCCCCAGCGCACATCTCCACGCCCGCCCTCTCCAGGTTCCCGCCCTCGGGCCGCAGCGCACCGTCTTCACGCAGGCCTGCAGCGCGCTCCTGGATGGGACTGGCGGATCGAACCTTGTTTCAGAGCGTCCGGACCCACACAGACCGAACGCAGGCGCTGAGCGCCAACTGGAGGCCCGATGCGCCGTGAGGGCAGCTCGAAGCCCGCGCTGACGGCGCGGCGGCAGCGCTTCGTCGAGGAATTCGGCATTGATCACAACGCCACCCGCGCGGCGACCGCCGCCGAGTATTCCGCCAAGACGGCCCGCTTCCAAGCCTCGCGGTTGTTGACGAAGGTTGCGGTCCTCGACGCGTTGGAACGTTCCCGCGCGGCGATGTCCGAGCGCACGCACCTCACCACCGATCTCGTCGTGGCCGAGTTGCTCGTCATCGCGCGGGACCCCGAGAACCCCGCGTCCGCACGTGTGGCGGCCTATGCGTTGCTGGCGAAGCACACCGGGGGA
>JAPUIR010000421.1 GCA_027296805.1 Chloroflexota bacterium
TCCAATAACGCGGGGTTCGATCTGATGGGCGGCGGGACTGGCTTCCAAGGCCAGATCTCCTCGCCCTACCCCATCGTCGTGATGGGCATTGCCGCACTCTTGGGCAGTTTCTCGTTCATCACCGTCTTCCAAATGCGGCGACGACCACGGTTCTGGAGCCTCGACACACGCTTCGTGGTGATCGGGATGGTTGGCCTGCTGCTGCTGGGCATGCTGCTCCTGCTGGCCAGCGAAACGCAGTCGGGGAGGGCGCTGGACGGGCTGGGCGTGGGCGACGCGCTGGCCAACTCCTTCTTCCTCTCGCTCAACCGCACGACCGGCATGGCCACCATCGACATGTCGGCCCTGCGTGAGGCCACCACCGTGGCCTTGATGCTGCTGATGTTCATCGGCGGCGCGTCCACCTCCACGGCCGGCGGTATCAAGCTGGGCGCTTTCATGGTGATCATCGCCGTAGTCGCGGCTGCGCTGCGCGGGAGGCGTCGCACCGAGGCGTTCGGACGGGAGTTGCCGCCCGTGATCGTGCTGCGGGCCGTGACGATCACCATCCTGGGCTTGGTGGCGTTCGCTATCGGCGTCTGGCTGTTGGCACTGACGGACTCCGTGCCTTTCCTGCCCTTGGCCTTCGAGGTCATGTCGGCGCTGGCCAACGTGGGTTGGTCACAAGGGCTGACGGGCGGTCTCACGACGGCGGGGGCCATGATCCTCGTCGCGCTCATGTTCATCGGCCGTCTCGGAGCGCTGATGGTGGTGCTCGCGATCCCGGACCGGCCCACGGAGCGCTACCGCTACCCGACGGGCGCCGTCCGCATCGGCTGATCGGGCGTCGTTGGGAACCAGCTCGGGCGGCCCCGGATCCGCCGAATTGTGCAGAGCCTGAAAGCAGCGCGAATCGTCGCCCGCTCCGACCCTCGCTCGCCGCGCAGGTGAATCGGGGGCGTGAACCCTTCCGACAGCCAGATCACGCGCTGGCATGCCGCCGAACCATGTCCTCCTGAGGGGCGAAAGGATCGGCACTTCGGCACCCTGCTATGCTCTCGCCCGCCAGCGAGCCAAGAAGTTCCAACCGAGAGGAACTATGTCGCCACACGCCGTCCGCTTGATCGCACTCGCAGTGGTGGCCGTCCTCCTCGCCCTGCCGGGGGCCGTGGGCGGCGGACACGAGGGGCTCGCCATGGAGGCGCGCTTCGTCTTCGCCATGGATGGGGTCACGCTCGACGACGAACCCGTCGAATCGGGCACTTCCATCAGCGGCCGGGACCAGGACGGGCGGAGCTTGGTCAACCTGCGCTACTCCTGGAGCAGCTCCAGCTTGCTGCTCTGGGTCCCGTACCGAGACATCGGGGAGGGCCAAACTTTCATAGTCACCGGCGTCACCTTTTTCCTGGGCGAAGACGCGTGGAGCGACTACTTCATGGTCCAGCCCAACGGTGTCAGCTTCCTCGACGAGCTTGCGTTCCATAGCGGGGGGCCGCCCCCGATGGCCTGGGTGGCACCGGGCTGGAGCCCCCTGACGCTCCCGGACGGGATCGGGGGATACGTTTCGGAGATTTTCGGCGCGGCGCCGCCAAGTATCACACTCTGGTCTCCAGCGGAGGACGACTTCCTGTGGGCCTTCTTCCACCCAGCGACGGGGAAGGGCACCGACTTCTTGACGACCGGCCGCGCGATCTATACGCACAATACGGGGGAGGAGGAGGAGGTCCCGCTGGGATCGACAGCGCCTACCTCGCCACCGGTCCCACCCGATCCCTCCGCCGTGCCGGTCATCTCGACCCGCGGTCACTTCGAGGACATCGCCTTCACGGGCCCCAGGCTCGTCTCCGGGCATACAACGACGGACTACAGCTTTGACTTCTCGTCGATTGGCTGCCCGGAGGAACTCGTCATCTACGTGCACGGCTTCGAGAATACTGCGCCGGTGGCGCAGGAGAACTTCGACACGGCGCGCGCCTCCCTGCGCTTCCGCAACTACGACCATCCCGTGGTCGGCTTTAGCTGGGACTCGAACCAAGGCAAGCTCGACTTCGACGACGCGAAGGACATCGCGACCAGGAACGGCATCAAACTGGCCCAGTTCATCATGGACTTTCAAAGCATGTGTCCCGACACCAAGATCCGCCTGATCGGCCATTCCATGGGCGCACGCGTCATCCTCAATGCGCTCGAGGTCTTGGACGGAAGCGCCGCGTGGGGGGCGACCGGGGCCGAGATTCGGTCGGTCCACGTCATGGGCGCGGCGGTCGACAACGGGGAGGTTGACCGCTCGGTCTTCGGCACGTTCATCGAGAACCAGGTTGGCGAGTTTCACAACCTCTGGAATCCGGAAGACGATGTGCTCAGTGGCTGGTATGTCTTCGAAGAGGGTGACAATGCGCTCGGTGAGTCGGGCGCCGAGTTCACGCCAGGCGGCCGACCATCCAACTACTCCGAGCAAAACGTCGAGTCGGAGATCTCGACCGATACCGACGGCAACGGCTGGGCGGACGAGCTCAATCAGGGCGATAACCACTCCGGCTACGCGGGCGTGGTGAATAGCGAGGGAGATCTCAGGTCGGACGGTGCGATTGATGTTGTTGTGAACCACTGGACGGCGCAGGAGGGCAACTGATGCGGTGGCTCCTCGTGTCGCTGGTGGTTGCGATGACCGCCGCGTTGATCGTCCCGGGACCGACGGCGGCGCAGGCGCTACCGCACCTGTTCATTGGCGCCTCAATCCTGGACGACTCCGGCGCGCTGCTTGACGCGCTCCCCGCGCCGGCCGGCCGCGTGGTCGTCGCCACGAATCAGGACGGGGTAGACGTGGGTCGCGACACGATCGACGCAGCCAGCGCATGGGCGATCGCGGTCGATCCGGTGTTCAGCACCGAGGTCACCTTCACGGTGCTCGGGGCCGAGGGTGGGACCGGGCCCTTCCCCGTCGAAGTGGGCGGCCATACGATCGTGGCGCTGGCCGTGACGACGCTCGATCCAGCGCCGACGCGCGCCGTGATGCTCAGGGAGGGCTGGAACCTGGTCGGCTGGACGGGTGCCGCGGCGGCGGCCGACGCGATCGCGTCGATCGCCGACGAGGTCAACGTCGTTTTCCGTTGGGACGCTGGCGAGCAACGATTCCTCTCTTTCAGTCCCACGGCGCCTCCCTTTCTCAACTCCCTCGACGATCTCGACTTCGGAGACGGAGTTTGGATCCAGGTAGCAGCGGGCGTGGTCTGGACACAACCTGCGATCGTCGTCGCGCGCGCCGTGGCGCTGTCGGCGG
>JAPUIR010000422.1 GCA_027296805.1 Chloroflexota bacterium
ACCACCTGACGCAGCGCCCCCAGCAGGCGGCTGCCCAAAAATCCCAGTCCTACGAGAACGGCCGCGCCCGCGACCGATCGCGATGCTCCAGTCACCACAGGAGCGCGCGTTCCTTCCCGTCCCGCCGACCCGCGGCCTGGAGTGTGGCCCCGGCTGTAGCGGCCGGTACACCGGAGCCGTAGCCTTCGGCACGCAGTCCATTTCGTCGCCTGCGCGACATGGACACTCCATCGCCCCCTGGATACGATATCCCGGTTAGCGGCATCGAAGGAGCCTCCCCGTGCCCAATAAGGCGCAAGCCGAAAAGTATCTCCGCGCTTCCAATCGTCGGCGCATGCGCAACAAGCCCATCCGTAGCCGCGCCCGCACGACCGTGCGCGACGCCTTCGCCGCGATCGACGACGCCAACGCCGGCGGCGACTGGGACAGCGCCGACCTCGCCATCAAAGTCGCCGTTCGCGCGCTGGACAATGCCGCCACGGGCGGCGTCATCCACGCCAGCAACGCGGCCCGCCGCAAGTCTCGGCTCCTTCGGCGCTACAACGCGCTCAAGCTGCCGGACTCCACGCAACTGCCCCGCAGCCGTCCCCCAGAACCCGCCACCGAGTCCGCCACCGCCTAGCGTTCCGCGCGTTACACACCCCCTGCGCCGCCGCCGCCCGCCGTTTCGGTGTTTATTTCGCGTGTGCGCCCTGCATCGATAAACTCCCTCAGTCCGCCCCCACAGTCGGCCCCCGCGCTCGCGTCGGGGGAGAGGAGCAACCAGTGCGTATCGCGATCGCCTCCGACCACGCTGGCTTCCAATACAAGCAGGCCCTCAAGGATTTCCTGACCGCGGACGGACACGACGTCCAAGACTTCGGCACCGACTCCGAAGATGCGGTCGACTACCCCCTCGTCATCCGTCCTGCCGCTGACGCCGTCGCCCGAGGGGACTGCGAGCGGGGGATCGTCCTGGGTGGCTCCGGCAACGGTGAAGCTATCGTCGCCAACCGCCTCCCCGGCGTCCGCTGCGCCCTCTGCTGGAACCCCGAGTCCGCCGAACTCGCCCGCCGCCACAACGACGCCAATATGATCTCCCTCGGCGAGCGCCTCCTCTCCTTCGAGACCGTCTGCGCCATCGTCCGCACCTGGCTCACCACCCCCTTCGACGGCGGACGCCACCTGCGCCGCATCCAGCAGATCGATGGCGAGGCCTGAACGCATCTCTCCGCCACCTCCCGGCGCACGCGATACGATGAATCCCTGATGCGTGTGCTCCCCCCTTCGACCCCGGCACTCCGCGCGCCGCACGACCGCCTGCGAGTGCGCCCGAAGCCAGCGCTATGACCGGCGAACACGAGCTCACCGGCATCGGCGTCGAATTGCGCGATGCCCGCATCGCCCGCGGCGTCACGATCGACGACGCTCAGCGCGCCACCCGCATCTCCCGCCGTTACCTCCAAGCCCTCGAGGATGAAGACTTCGAGGCCCTGCCCGCGCCCGTCTTTGCTCGCGGCTTTCTCCGCTCCTACGCCCAGTACCTCAGCATCGACCCTACCGAACTCGTCTCCCGCTTCCCCGGCGAGCCCCGCCCCGAGCACGCCTTGCCCGGCATCGGCAGCTTCGACCGCCCCCAGCGGCGCACCGCCCGTCGCGGCGCCCAGCGCCTCTCCGACGATCCCCCCTACGCCGAGGATCGCCTCGAAGCCATCCCCGAGATCGACACCACCAGCCCCAGCGTCCGCCTCGGACCCTGGCTCGTCGCTGGCTTCGTCGTCCTCGCAGTCCTCGCCGGAGTCGTCGCTATCGTCGCCCTCGGCGACGATGAGGCCCCCGTCGGCGCCCCCGTGGCCACCACCCCCGGCGTCAGCCCGGGTCCGGCCCAACAGGAGGCCCAGTCCCAGGCCGTCCGCACCGAACCCACCATCACTCTCACCACCATGCCTGACTTGCTCGACCGCACCGCCTCCGACGCCACCGTCGTCCTCCGCCGCTCCGGCCTCCCCTTCGTCTTCGTGGAAATCTTCGATCCCCGCACCCCGGTCGGAGCGGTCATCGATCAGTCCCCCGCCCCCGGCGTCGCGCTCGACGCTTCCACCTCCGTCACCATCGTCATCTCCCGCGGCCCGCAGATCGCGCCCGCTCTCCCCGGCGCGGCCGGCTCCGACGATGCCTCCGACACCGCCCCAGCCGATAGCCCCTCCAGCCCCGACGAAGCCCCCCCAATCGACGCGGAGAGCCAGTGAAATACCACCTCGTCACCTTGGGCTGCCCCAAGAACGTCACCGACTCCGAGCGGCTCACCCGCGCCCTCACCCAGGCCGGCCACGTGGGCATAGACGACTCCGACCTCGCCGATCTGCTCATCGTCAACTCCTGCGGTTTCATCGACGCCGCCAAGGACGAGTCCGCCCAGACCACCGCGAGCCTCGGCGCCGCCAAGCGCGAGGACCAGCGCCTCATCGTCGTCGGCTGTTGGTCCCAGATCGAACCCGAGCCCGCCGCGGCCATCCCCGGTGTCGAGCGCACCTTCGGCATCGAGGCCTGGGACGACATCATCGGCTGGCTCGGCCCCAGCGACCCCGTCGACATCCCCGAGACCGGCGCCCTCACCCGTACCAGCGCCTATCTCAAGATCGCCGACGGCTGCTCCCGCCCCTGCACCTTCTGCAACATCCCCGCGATCAAGGGCCGCGAGTTCCGCAGCGCCACGGTCGAGTCCCTGCTCGACGAAGCCCGTCGTCTCGCCGACGAGGGCGTCAAGGAGCTCATCCTGGTCGCCCAGGACTCCACCGCCTACGCGGAGGACCTGGGCCAGGCCGACGGGCTCGCCTACCTGCTCGAACAGCTCGCCCGCGAGGTCCCCCAGGTGCCCTGGCTCCGGCTCATGTACGCCTATCCCGGCTTCGTCAGCGATCGCCTCGTCGAAGCCATGGCCGGTATTCCCCAGGTCTGCCACTACCTCGACATCCCCCTCCAGCACGGCAGCCCCAGCGTCCTCAAGCGCATGAAGCGCCCCCACAACCTGCGCATGGTGCATCACACCCTGGACCGACTCCGCACCGCCATGCCCGACATCGCCATCCGCACCACCTTCCTCGTTGGCTTCCCCGGCGAGACTAAGGCCGAGTTCGAAGAGCTGCTCGACTTCGTCCGCGAATCGCGTTTCGACCGCGCCGGCGCCTTCGCCTTCTCCCCCCAGCAAGGCACCCCCGCCGCCGCCCTGCCGGGTCAGCTCGAAGACCGCATCAAACAGCGCCGCCAGCGTCGTCTCATGTCCGTCCAGGAAGGGATCGCCGCGGAGATTAACGACGCCTACCTGGGCCGCGAGCTGACCATTCTCGTCGAGTCCATCGCCGGCCAGACCGACGACGAGGGCCGGCCCCTCTTCGTGGGCCGCTCCTACCGCGATGCCCCCGAGATCGATGGCCTCGTCTTCTGCTACGGCGTCGCCCGCCCCGGCTCCATGCCCCGCGTTCGCGTCACCGGCAACCTCGGCCACGATCTCCTCGCCGAGCCCGTCGGCGCGGAGGTCATCCCCGTCCTCAACGGCTAGTCAGGCCCCTATCCGCCGAGAGCTGCCCTTGCCGCCTAAAGGTTCAGAATCTCTGTCTCGACGTCGGAGATCTCCGCGTCGATGTTCAGCCGCTCCACGAAATTGAGGATCTTCATCATCTGCGCGTGGGCGTGCGCCCGACTATTGCTCACGCACGCGATCCCGATCGTCGCCGTGCCCGCCTGATCGAGCGTGTCGACCTCGGCCACCGCCGCGTTGAATTTGTGCGACACCCGATCCCGCACACGACGCACCACCGCGCGCTTCTGCTTCAGCGTCGCGCTCTCGAACAGCGTCAGTCGCAGGATTAGCGTGCCCACCACCATCGTCTCCACATCATCGCAGGCCCGCCAGCGCGACGCGCGTCGCGAATACCTGCGACGCTCAGTCTCCGCTTCCGCCCGCCGCCGCGAATTCCGCCGGCGACGACTCGGGCTGGCTCTCGATCAGCGGGGCCGCGCGCTCCGTCTGGGGCGAAGGATCGCCCACTGCACCACCGCTGAATTCGTCATCTTGGGTCGTTTGCTCGCCTGCCAGGGAAAGCCGCCCCTGCTCGCTTGGCGTCGGCAGCTCCGGCAGCGGCGGCAACTCCGCCAGCGTCCGCAACCCAAAGTGGTCCAGGAACCGCTGCGACACCGCCCACAGATTCGGCCGCCCCGGCCCATCGACCTGCCCCACCGCCTCGATCAGCTCCCGTGCCCGCAGCGTGTGGAACGGCCCGTCACAGGACACCCCACGCACGCGCTCCACCTCGGATCGTGTTATCGGCTGCGAGTAGACGATGATCGCCAGCGTCTCCAGCGCCGCCTTCGAGAGTTTGTTCGGACGGTCCAAGCCCAGGAATCGCTCCACCCAGCGCGACGACTCCGGCGCGCTCACCAACCGGATCGA
>JAPUIR010000423.1 GCA_027296805.1 Chloroflexota bacterium
TGGGCGAGGTCGTCGTAGGGCCAGACGTGGATCGCCTGGTTGAGGGCGCCGAACTCCGAGCGCCAGAATGCGCCCAAGGGTGAGTAGCTCGTCCGGTGCGGCAACGCCTCAGCGAAGCCAGTTTCGAACTTGGCGAGATCGCCGGGGGCGAATGTGTAGGTGCGGACCTCGTAGAGCATGGCTCGGTCTCCCTTTCGACAAGGCGGACGCCACAGAGCGGACTCGCAAGATAGCGGGTGTACCTGTCGGCGTTACTCGACAGGCCAGACGGAATCCCAGCCCACGCCCGTGCGCTCGCGGATGCGCGCTCCATGGGCCTCGACCGTCTGGATCAGGCGCCACTCGTCGGTGAAGGTTGCGCGCCCGCCCTCGACGACGACGCGGCCGTCCACCAGGACTGTGTCGACGCTGTCCCCGCTGGCGCTGTAGACGAGATTGCGAACGGGGTTGGTGAGGGAGCGCCACTCGGGGCGCTTGGTGTCGAACAGCACCAGATCGGCGCGCTTGCCCACTTCGATCGAACCGACGAGATCGTCGATGCCCAAGGCGCGAGCGCCTCGGATCGTGGCCAGTTCCAAGGCGGTCTCCGCGCTGATCTGACTGGGGTCCTGGCGGCTGTCCTTGTACACGACGGCGGCAAGATTCATGGCGCGGACCATATCGAGGTAATTGGAACTGTTGACGGAGTCGGTGCCCAACGCCACGTCGACGCCCGCCTCCAGCAGTTCCGGAAGGCGTCCACCCTGGGCGATCCCGCCGCCGCCTTTGAGCACGGTGGAGGGGCACATGACGGTCTTCGTCCCGGTCTGGCCGATCAGATCGATCTCGTCGTCTGTCAGGTTCATGACGTGGGAGAGCACTGTCGTCTCGCCCAGAAGGCCCAGGTTCTGCAACTGCGCAGTGGGGGTGACGTCGTCGGGCGGCGCGAAGAGGCCGCCGAAGTGGTGCAGAGTCAGCATCGTGGCGTGCTCGCGGGCGACGCGGCTCGCGCCCTGCAGCAAGTCGGCGCTGCAAACCTGGAGGGAGAAGGGCATCGCCCAGCCCCGGACACGCCCGTCGAGCAGGCCGTGGGCGCGCTCGATCGAAGCCTCCGTTCGTCGCACCGCCTCGTCGGTCTCGTAGACCGGCAGATTGAGCGCGTTCTCCTGGTCCGTGACGTGCTCGCCGATCATGACGCGGCAGCCCGCGGATTCGTAGGCGGGCAAGGTGGACTCGAAGAAGCGGGTACTGCCGGGATCCACGAAACAGGTCGTACCGCCCTTGAGCAGCTCCACCAGCCCCAGCAGGGTGGTGTCGTGCTCTTCCTCAGCGGTCATCGCGGACTGCATTTGGAAGACGTAGGCGAGCCGGTTCTCGACATCGTCCGGGAAGATTCCGCGCACCGCGTGGGCGTAGCTGACGTGCATGTGGCCGTTCGTCATTCCGGGTGTGACGACCATCTCGCGGGCGTCGATCGTCCGCTCCGCTCCACGTTCCGCCAGCTCCGCTGCCTTGCCGACCGCGACGATCGTGTCTCCTTCGATCAGGATCGAACCGTCCTCAATGATCCGGCGCCGCTCATCGAGGGTGAGGAGGAAGCGCGCGTGCTCAATCTTGGTTACTTGTAGGGGCACAGGTCGGGCCTCCAGTGGTGTTCTCTGCGGCGCGAGCCTAGAAGCGGGACTTGCGTGGTTCGAAGTTCGAATGCACGTCGATCAGGACCGTCGTGCCGGCGGCGTTCAGTTCTCGAGCTTTGTGGATCGCCGGCCCCATTTCGGCGGTCTTCGTGACCGTGATCCCGGTCGCGCCCATGGCCTCCGCGATCTGGGCGTAGTTTCCGGTCATGTATGAGAAGCCGTACTGCTCGCGCGCCGTGGGGAAGCCGCCCGGGTAGGTGGCCATTCCACCGTTGTCGAGCACGACGGTGGTGATGGGGAGTCCTGCCCGCACCGAGGTCTCCAGATCCATGCCCGACATGCCGAAGGCGCCGTCTCCCATGAGGTTGAGGCAGAACCGATCGGGGTTGGCCAGCTTCGCCCCAATCATGAGCGGGATGCCGAATCCCAGATGGGTCGTCTTGCCCCAACCGATATAGCTGTGCGGCGTCGTCGCGGTGAAGAACGGCACCATGGAATCGCGCGGCGCTCCCGCGTCGTGGGTCACGACGGAGTTCTCGCGATCGATGTTCGTGTCGATCTCGTGAATCACGCGGTAGGTGTTCAGGGGCTCCTCGTCCGATTCGAGCACGGCGGTCCAATCGGACATCCAGGCCGACCGCGCCGCGGCCACCTCAGCCGCGGCACCGGTGTCGCGGGGCGTCTCGCCGATCTCCGCCTTCACCTGGTCGATCAGCGCCTCGATCGTTAGGCGGGCGTCGCCGACGAGCGCGATGTCGCAAGGCGTGTCCTTATTGATGTCGTCCGGCGCGATGGTGTTGTGGATCACTGTCTTGCCTGCCGGTACCCGCTGCGTGTAGCCGTTGAGGGTCAGGCTCGTCCCGATCCCGAGCACGAGATCCGACTCCACGATCCAGGTGTGCGCCGGTCCGGTGGTGGCGCCGCTGCCCGCACCCAAGGCGAGGGGATGGCGTTCGTCGAAGGCGGACTTGCCTTCCATG
>JAPUIR010000424.1 GCA_027296805.1 Chloroflexota bacterium
GACGTTGTTCCAAGCCGCGTTGACCAAGCCCGCCCGACGTTCACAGTTGATGGATGCCCTGGTCGTTGCGCTCCGTCCATCGACGGACGCCGTGCCGGCCCCCGAACGGCGGCCGCGACCGGCCACCGCCCTGCGCCGACCGGAGCGCCTGCTGATCGCCGAGGACAACGAAGTCAATCAGCGGATCGCGCAACGCATGGTCGAGACGCTGGGTTGGAACGCCGACCTCGCCTCCAACGGTCGCGAGGTACTCGCTCTCTTGGCCGAGACTCGCTACGACCTGATCCTGATGGACGTACAGATGCCCGAGTTGGACGGCTTGGAGACGACGCGCCTGATCCGTGCCGGCACCGACTCGGGACCCCGCTTGCCCATCGTCGCGGTGACCGCCGAGGCCATGGCGGGCGATCGCGAGCGCTGCCTCGCCGCCGGGATGGACGACTATCTCTCCAAACCGATGCGGCTCGAGGACCTTCGCGTTGTCCTTCAACGCTGGCTGGGCGACGCCGATACCACCGAGGTCGCCTAACCGCCGCCCGCCTTCCAGATGCGGCGCTCCGGATAGGTCCCGGGCTGGCCGACGTTCACCCAGCGGCTCCATAGGCAAACCTCGATCTTGAACTCGAACAGCGGGTCGCTGCCGCGCGGGGTGAAGACGGCGTCGGCGTGCGCCTGTGCCTTGACGTCGGGCGCCTGCTCGCAACGGGCCGTGCCCGTGAGATAGAACTCCTCGTCGTCCGGGCCGGGCAGGGCATGCAGCGCGAAGCGGCCGTCACGGTCAAGGTCGCGACGCTTGGGAGAGTCGGGCCGCCACGCTCACGAAGAGCCGGCCCTGCGAGAGGATGGGCGTCACGGGGTGGACGCGGGGCGCGCCATGCGCCGTCACCGTGGCCAGGTAGGCGAAGTGCTTTCCGAACAGGCGTCGTCCCGCCTCGGCCAAAGCAGGCGCGGCGACCTCGAAGTCCTGCCAGGCGGCCATCGGAGCAGTCTAGTGGAGGGCGCGCCGAGAACCCGCTGGAGTTGCTGGTTGCTCTGAGCGCGCGCGTTCCTGGTTCGTGTCTGCACGATTGCTGCCGAAACCGCTTAGACTCTGCGCCCGCACAAGGAGACGACCATGGCATTCGCGACGACCGGACAGATTCAAGTACATCCAGGACGTGATGCGGAATTCATCGACGCTGTACGCGCGCAAGCGAAACTCAGCGAGGGGGTCGGTGGCACCACCGTGCTGCGGCAGGCGGTGTTCGCCGGGCCGGACTCCGGTACGTACCGGCTCATCTCGATCTACGAGACGTCCGCGGCCCGGGCGGCTGCCATAGACGCTCTCCGCCAGGAGGCGACGATCCCCATCCGCGATTTCCTCACCTCCGACAATCCCGGCGGCGTTGGACTGGGACGGGCGTTGCTGAACGGGGTGAGCGACGGTGCCGCGGAAGCCGTACAGCAGGAGGTTACGTTCACGGCGCTCGCTCAGCCGCAGCCGGGCCACAACGCCACCCTGCTCGCCGCCATCCCTGAGACGCAAGCGCAGTTCGCGAAACACGGAGCGCTGGCATCGGCCTGGCAGACGTTCGCCTCGGGACCGAACAGTGGCGTCTTCGTCCTTGGCATCGGCGCGGACAGCATGACGACGCTGCAAGCGGCGCTCGACAATGTCCAGGCCGAGGGACCCGGCCCGATCGTGCGGCTGCTGCAAGCGGGGGCGATCGAACTTCAGGCGTCGACGGTGAGCTTCCGCGTCGCGCTCTGACGGTCGGAGGGTCGTCGGTTCTCGCTCGACGTCCTACGACGCTGACGCGTCTGGACTAGCGCTTCTTGCGCGTCTTGCCGCCGCGACTGGCTCGCCCGGATCCTGCCCGCGTCTTGCGGGGTTTCTCCGCCGGCGGGCTCACCGCCGGAGCGACCGAGGTGGCTGCTTCTAGCCGCGCGCCACGCGAGCCGAAGAGGGCAGTGACCGCGCTGGCGCAGGGCGGGCAGAGCAGGCGCTCTCGCAGTCCGCCGGAGCCGTTGGGAGCGCGATACACGCCCCATTCGTCGGCGGCCCCGGGATGTTCCTGGCCACAGGCGTCGCAAAGGGTGAGGTCAGCCACAGTGCACTCCTGTCAGGCGCCGGCGCTCACGCGGCCCGCGAGGAGACGATCGACGGCGGTACAGCAGCCGGGACAGAGGTCGAGTTGTTGCTCACCACCGATCGCAATGCGCCGCGTGAGCCGGTAGGTCCCCCAGCCGGCTGCGTCGACCGCGGCGGTCGCGCGACACACATCGCAGAGCAGCACGTGACTCATGGCGATCCTCACTTCTGCCCGAACTCCTACGGCGGCTAGACAGCCTCGGCGGTACCGTGCCGGAGCAGCCGGCCGGGGGTCGCGCCGGTGCACTTGCCGTCCTCGAAGGTCACCTCGCCGTTGACCAGGATCCAGCGGTAGCCCTCGGCGCGCTGTACGCGCCGCCACTCGCCGGCCGGGAAGTCGTGCGTGATCTCGCCCTGCCAGCGGTCCGGCGTGACCTTCAGGCCCTCCAGGTCGTAGACCACGACGTCCGCGGGCGCCCCACTGCGGAGGAAGCCACGGTCGCGGAAGCCCGCCATGTGCGCGGGAAGGTAGGAGAGGCGGTAGTGCGCCTCTTCCAGGCTCACCTTGCCGGTATCCCGCACCATCCAGGAAAGGAAGTCCGTGGGGTAGGAGCCGCCCGTGAAGAATTTCGTGTGGGCCCCGCCGTCCGAAACGCCGCAGACCGTGTAGGGCGACGTGATCATCTCGGCCATATTCGTCGCGTGCTGCTCAGAGCCCTGCAGACGATCCTGGGTAAGGAACTCCGCTTGGAGGTCGGTGGCGAGGGCGAGGTCCAGCATTGCGTCGATCGGGTCCTTGCCTTCGATCTCTGCCACTTGCCCCACCGTCATGCCGACGTAGTGCTCCAGAGCGGAGTCATCGCCGACGTGCTGGATCATCAGATCCTTGATCGGCCCGCCAAGCGCCTGGGTCTGTTGCAGCTTCTCGACCGCTTCATCCGTCTCTATCTTCATCGCGGCGCGGATCTCGGGGTCGGCCATCTTGGCCTTTTTCTCTTCGCGAGTACCCGTGGTGGCCTTGTTCCAGGCCGGACTATTGTCGTAGAGGTTCCAGTCCTCAAGGGTGAAGGTGAAGGCCGCCCGCAACGTTGCGCCCTGTCCGAAGATGCGAAGCCCACGGCGATTACAGTCCTCCAACCAGGCCAGCTTCTTGCGGTGGAACTCAGGGTTCTGGCCCGCGCCTACGAGGTTGTGGAGGATGGGGCGACGCGCGACCTCCGCCAACTTCTCCTGGAAGCGCAGGTCGTCCTCACCGCCGGCCAAGCCTTCAGTCGCCTGGCTGATCTGGATGAAGCCCTCATCGCGTTCGGCGAGCACCTCCGCCAGCGCCAGGATGTCCTCGTCGACCATCGTGTCGGTGACCATGGGCGTGCCGTCGTAGTCGGCCTGGATGGAGTTCTCGCCGAAACGCTGGATCGAGAAGCCGCAGGCGCCGGCGTCCATCGCCTCGTGCAACAGGCGCTGCATCTCCTTGCGCTCTTCCGGGGTGGCGGGCCGGCTCTTCGCCGCCTCCAATCCCATCACCCAGATCATGAGCGGTGCGACGGGAACGTAGGAAAGGACATTGAGACCCTTGGGGATGCGTTCCAGCGTGTCCATCCACTCCGGGAAGGTGACCCAGTCCCAGAGCATGCCGGCCTTCATGGACTCGAAGGGAATGGCTTCGGTGCGTGACATGGTCAGCATCGCGCGGTCGCGCTCCTCTGGGTGGACCGGCGCGAAGCCGAAGCCGCAGTTGCCCAGCACGATCGAGGTGACGCCGTGCCAGCCCGAGATGGTGCACCAAGCGTCCCACTGGATCTGGGCGTCGTAGTGGGTGTGCAGGTCGACGAAACCTGGCGCGACGATGAGGCCACTCGCATCGAGGACCTGATCGGCGGTTGCCGCCTTGCCGTTGCCGAGCCCCCCGATTTGGGCGATCTGACCGTCCTTGATCGCGATATCGGCGACGTAGCGCGGAACGCGGGTACCGTCCACCACGGTGCCGCCCTTGATGATGATGTCGTATTCAGCCACGGTGTTCTCCCTCGGGATGCCGACGGGTCAGTTCGCCTCACGCGAACTGTTTCACGCATGATGCTCTGGTGAGGGAAGCACGTCAACGGCTCTAGACCGGGGGGGCTCGCTCCTTCGCCGCTGGAGCCACGACGACGAGGAGTCGCCGCTACCCTCGTCCCGGAAGCGGAGAGCCGTGCTCGAACGAGTCCAGGTCCTGCAGATTGGCCCAGGCCTCGCCGCCGCAGTCGCCGGCCGCTTGCTCGCCGATCTCGGCGCCCCAGTGACCACGATCGATCCTCCGCGGAGCAGCCCTCTCGCCCGCTTTCTCGATGCCGGCAAGCCCGCCAACGGGCTCTCCCTGGACACTCCGGGGGATGCCCTCGCCTCCGCGATCGCCGCCTCGGACATCACGATCGTGGGCCTCAATCCGTCACGGCTCGACGCCCTGCATCTCGCGCCGCAGGCGCTCACGCTCGAGGGGACGATCCTCGCTTACATCACAGCCTTCGGGCTGAACGGTCCCCGACGTGACAACGCCGCCACCGACCTCACCGTCACGGCCGCCAGCGGGATCGCCCGGCTGCTAGCCGGTCCCGTGGACGATCCGGCCGTGGCGGCCCCTCTGCGGGCAGTCGGGCAACAGTCAGCGTTTATCGCCGGAATCACGGCGGTGTGCGCGGCTCTGCAGGCCTTACTCCAGCGGCAGCGCTCGGGCGACGGCGACCTGATCGACGTCTCGATCCAAGAAGCATTGGCGTGCATGGCCTGCGCGAGCTCGCGCAGGCCGGCAACGGTCGAGGCGACACCCCACGCCGCCGTGTCGCCGACGGTGGCGGCGCGACCGTCACCATCCTCCCCACCAACGACGGACATGTCGCCATCTCCCCGCGCGAGCCGCATCAGTGGGTCGCCTGGCTCGAGGTCATGGGCAATCCCGCGTGGGGCGAAGACCCGCGCTTCGCGGAGCAAGAAGGTCGCGTCCGACACTGGGACCAGCTCCACGGCCTGCTCTCCGACTGGAGTCGTACGCGAGACAAGGAGTCGATCGCGGCATCGGCGCAGGCCGCGCACGTTCCCAGCTTCCCGCTGCGGACCCCGACCGAGCATCTGCACTCGAAGCAGCTCGCGCAGCGGGGCTTCTTCGAATCGGCTTCGCTCGACGGCGTCGACGTCCGTCTGCCCAGCTTGCCGTTTGGATTGACCACCCAAACGGGGGAACTGATGCACCTGCCCCCAGCGTCGCTGCCCCTGGACGGCATCCGGGTGTTGGACTTCAGCTGGGTCATCGCCGGCCCGACCTGCACTCGCTACCTGGCAGCCATGGGCGCCGACGTGATCAAGGTCGAGGCTCCCCAACGCCCCGATCCGGGCCGCGCCTCCGAGTTGCACTCAGTGCTAGGCCAGACCAAACGCGGGATCACGCTCGACCTCAAGCAGCCGCCGGCCGTCCAGATCGCGCTGGACCTTGCGGCTCGCAGCGACATCGTGATCGAGAACTTCGCTACGGGCGTCATGGACCGCCTCGGCATCGGTGCCGACGCTCTGCGCCAGGTAAACCCCAACCTGATCCTGGTCAGCGCGTCGGGGCTGGGACGCACGGGGCCAGAAGCGGATCGCGTCGCCTACGGCACGCTGCTGCAGTGCTATACCGGGTTCGCCGCGCTCAACGGTCACCCCGATACGCCCCCTCGCGTCGGCATGGCCTGGCTCGATCCGATGTGCGGCCTCATGCTGGCGCTCATCGCTACGGCGGCGGTCTACGAGCGGCTCACGACGGGCCGCATCCACCGTGTCGACTTCTCCATGGTCGAAGCGATGCTCTGGACCATGTCCGAGCCTTTGATTCGAGCACAGCTCGGCCTGCCGGTCGAAGCTCGAGGGAACGCTTCAGAGGAGTATGCGCCCCATGGCGTCTACGCCGCGCAGGGCGACGATGCCTGGCTCAGCGTCGCCGTACGCGACGACGCCGATTGGGCGGCGCTGCGCGAGATCGTGAGCGGACTCGATCAACTCGGGCCGCTCGACGCCGTTGAACGGCGGGAGCATACAGTTAAGATCGAACAAGTCCTCGGCAAGTGGACGCGGGCGCGCTCGCCAGACAAGGCCGCCGACGCGCTTCAGGCCCGCGGTGTCCCAGCCGCCGCCGTAGTCGGCGCTTCCTCCCTCGTCGAAGACGCACACCTCGCCGCACGGGGGTTCTGGCAGGAGTCCGCCGGGACGACCAAGCTCCCCGGTCTGCCCTGGCAGACGACGCTGCCCCTGCGTGCCACTCCAGCTCCGTCTCTCGGCGCCGATACCGACATCGTCCTTGCCGATGTGCTCGGCTTGGATGAGAACACCCTGCGGCGGCTCCGCGAAGCGGGTGCGTTCGGCTAGGATCCGCCGTCGCTAGTAGTGGCCGGAACGGTAGGCGGTGTCCAGCCGCTTCTGAGCGGCCGGCGTCGGCTCCAGGAAGGGATCGCCGCGCCGCCGCAGTGCGCCGGTGAAGTTCGCCGGCCGCTTCTCGTTGAACGCCTTGCTGCCCTCTTCGCCGTCCATCGTCGTCTGGATAAGGAGCGTATTCATCAGGTTCTGGACTTGCCAGGCCTGATCGGTTGGGGCTTCCGAGAAGCGGACGACGAACTCTTTCATCATCCGCACTGCGAGGGGTGGCAGCGTGACGATGTGGCGGGCCAGCTCCTCAGCTCGATCCAGCAGGTCCGCGTGGGGAACGACCTCGTTCACGAGCCCGATGCGCAGGGCCTCCTCGGCGTCGACCGGCTGATCGGTCAGCAAGATCCGCATCGCGTCCGCGTAGCGCAGCTGCTTCATCAGCAGTGTTGCGCCGGGACCGTTGCCCAGCCAGCCCTGGCTGAGCAAAGCGAACTTGAAGCGGGCATGCTCCGCGCTGGCGATGCGGATATCCGTGGAGGCGAGCAGCAAGTAGAGCCCGGCCCCCGCCGCCCATCCATTGACCGCCGCGATCACCGGCTTCCAGACCCGCGGATAGTGGTCACCCATCCGTCCGTCGACGCCGGTCTTGGCGCCGTTTACCGTCCCGGCCAGAGGCCAATAGATCCGCTGGGCACGCAGGTACTCGCGCTCTTCCGCCGTCAGGTCCGGGTTGGGTGTCAGATCGTGTCCCGCGCAGAAGTGCTGGTCCCCTGTGCCCGTCAGGATCGCGCAGCGAATCTCGCGGTCCTCCCACATGTCGATCCAGGCCTCGGAGATCGCGTCCGACGTCTCCTTGTCCAAGATGTTGGCCTTCTGCGGCTGGTTGAGCGTGATGTAAGCGACGCCGTCGCGCTTCTCATAGTCGATCGCCATCCCTGGCCCCCGTCCGCGGAACTCGCTTTCGCCGATCCGATCGCCAGGCAGAATAGACCACGGGCAGGCTGCCGCCCGATCTCAGCCATTGACGCGGCGCCGCCGCGCCGCTGGGATGGTCGTCATGGACACCACCTGGGTAGCGCTGCTGCGCGGGATCAACGTGGGTGGGCGCAAGCCCGTGCCGATGTCGGAGCTACGCGCGCTGTTCGAACGGCTGGGGCATCGCCAGGTGTCCACCTACGTGCAGAGTGGCAACGTGGTCTTTCGCAGCGACGCAGAAGAGTCGGCCCTGGTGGCCGGGATCGAGTCCGCGCTGCGGGAAACGTTCGGCTTCGACGTTGCTGTGGTGTTGCGGAATCGGGATGAGCTAGCGCGTGTCGCGCAGGCGCATCCTTTCGCCGGAAACGAACCCGAAGCAGCCAAGTTGCATGTTTTCTTCCTGGGCGACCCGCCGAGCGCGGAGGCGGTTGTTGGCTTCGAGACGGAGCGGTTCGCGCCCGACACCCTCGTCGTCGTGGGGCGCGAGGTCTACGTGCACTACCCCAACGGCCGGGGCCGCTCGAAGCTGACCATCGACCAGGTGGAGCGCGCGCTGGGTACGGTGGCGACCGGTCGAAACTGGCGCACGGTGGGGAAGCTGGTCGAGCTGGCGGCGCAGTCGGGCTAAGCGCTCTTCGCCTCGCCTAGGTGCCGATGGTGGAACGACCGCTGGTCGAAACGCTGTGGCCACCGGAGTGGCTCCCCGAGTAGGACTCCGGGCACCTCTATTACACCTCCCTGATCCTTACATCGCCCCCGCCTTGGTGGTGGCGTGGTTATCGCCCCCTGGCCGGGAGCTGGGCGGGTTGCTCGCCGTCTCCTCGCCCGAAAACGACTCCGCTTCGAACTCGCCACCTGTATCCGCGACTGGGCCCTGCACCGGCGCGAACGAAAGA
>JAPUIR010000425.1 GCA_027296805.1 Chloroflexota bacterium
CGCCGGCAGCGTCGTCACGTGCGCCCCCACCCGCACCCCAAACTCCAGCGAGAACTGCGCCGCCGTCTCATTGTCCCGCGCCTCCACCCAAGTCACGAAGTCGTACTGGCCGATCACCCCGTAGATCCCCATACACGTCACTCCCTCCACCGCCACCTCCTGCTCCTTCCGCAACAACGTCCCCGGATCGGCCAGCGCCGACTCCCTTCCCTCCGGTGTCAGCGTCAGCAGCAGAATGTAGGTTGCCATGGCAAGCATCCTACGCCTTTAAGCAGCGAGGCCGCGCCTCGATCGACGCGGTCCCGCTCATCTTATTCGCGCGACACGCCTAGTCGAAATTGCCGATCGCGACGAGACCCATCGTTCCGAAGTTCGTCATCGAATCAACGACCACGGGCATCTACGCCCGCGCCGGCGACGCTATCCGATCCAACAACTCCTCCGCCTGCTGCACCATCGACTCCACCACGGTCTTGGCGGGGCGGATCGCGTCGATCAGGCCCGCCACGTTCCCGGCCGGGCCGCCCACCAACTCCTCGATATGCGCCTCGCGGGCTCCCTGCAAGGCCTCGCTCACCAGCAACCCCTGCAGCGGCATCGGCAGCGTCGGCGGCGCCTCCGGCCGCTCCCACGCCTCCGACCACGCGTTGTACACGTGCCGCATCGTCTTCCCGCTGTACATCCGCCCGATCCGCGTGTCCTCATCGACCGCGGCCACGAGCTTCTTGTGCTGCACGTCTCGCGTCCAGCGATCCACCTCACCGCGCTCCTCACTGTCCTGGTAGGCCTCCGGCGTCGCCAGGAACGCGGTCCCGCACCACACCGCCTGCGCTCCCAGCGCCAGCGCCGCCAACAGTCCCCGACCGTCGCCGATCCCGCCCGCCGCCACGACCTTCGTCGGGCTCACCGCATCCACGACCTGGGGCACCAGCGCCAGCGTCCCGATCCGCCCCGTGTGTCCACCTGCCTCCGTTCCTTGCGCCACGACCGCGTCCACGTTCGCCGCGGCCACCCGCTTCGCGTTCTTCACGTTCCCCACCAAGCCCAGCACCTTCATCCCTTGCGCGTGGGCGTCGTCCACCATCCAACCCGGGTTGCCCAGCCCGCTCGCAAAGACCGGCACCTTCTCGTCCAACACCACCTGCACCTGCTGCTGAAAGTAGTCCTTGGTCAGCGGCGGCCGATCACGACGCTTCTTCGGATCCGGGATCCCGAACTCCTCCTTGAGCTGATCGACGTAGCGTCGGTGATCGTCGCTGATCTCCACCTCCAGATCCTCGCGGTTGCCCGTGTCCACGATCGACGAGGGCAGCAACAAGTCCACCCCGAACGGCTTGTCCGTCAGCGAGCGCACCTTCGCGATCATCCCGTGCAGCTCTTCCGGCGTGTAGCCCGTCGCCCCCACCACACCCAGTCCGCCCGCCGCCGACACCGCCGCCGCCAACGCCGGACCGGCCGCGCCCCCCATCCCGGCCAGAATGATCGGGTACTCGATGCCAAGAATATCGCAAAGCTCGGTCTTCAATCGGGAGGTCATCGCTCGCAACTCTCTGGGTGATCCCGTCTGCCTCGCGCCCTCGCGCGGCGCCCAGGATAGCGCGATCACCCTGCATACTGGCTATCCCCATTCCTCGACACCGGCTAGCATCCCGCCTCGACAGAGGAGTCAGCCCCATGCCCACCATCAACACCCTCCGCGGCCCCGTCGACACCGCCGACCTCGGCCGCACCCTCATGCACGAGCACGTCGCCATCCGCACCCCGGGCATCGGCGAAAACTGGCCTGAGCGCTGGGACGAAGACAGCTGTACCACAACCGCCCACCAGAAATTCACCGCCCTCGAAGCCCGCGGCATCGGCACCATCACCGACCTCACCACCGCCGACATGGGCCGCGACATCCACTACCTCCAGCGCGTCGCCGAGGGCACCGGCCTCAACATCGTCCTCGCTAGCGGCATCTACTGGGTCGTCCCCATGTACTGGCGCGGCCGTGACGCCGACGACCTCGCATCCGCCTTCGTCACCGATATCACCGAGGGCATTCAGGGCACCGAGATCAAGGCCGGCATCATCAAGCTCGCCTCCGACCAGGGCGCTGGCAGCGTCGACGAGATCAACGAAAAGTGCCTCCGCGCGGGCTCCCGCGCCCACCGCCAAACCGGCGTTCCCATCGCCACCCACAACAACCCGCCCGAACTCGGCCGCGAACAGCAGCGCGTCTTTAAAGAGGAAGGCGTCGACCTCAGCCGGGTCGTCATCGGCCACGTCGGCGACACCACCGACACCGGCTACCTCAAGGAGCTCATGGACAACGGCTCCTACATCGGCATGGACCGCTTCGGCCTCGACATGATCCTCTCCTTCGCGGACCGCGTCGCCACCGTCGCCACGCTCTGCGCCGACGGCTACAGCGGCCAAATCGTCCTCAGCCACGACGCCTCCTGCTGCCTCGACTGGATCCCCGATCCCCGCGCCTGGGAAAAGGATCTGCCCAACTGGCATTTCAACCACATCTCGGACGACGTCACGCCCGCCCTCCTCGAACAGGGCGTCACGCAGGCCCAGATCGACCAGATGCTGATCGACAACCCCCGCACGCTGTTCGAGAAGCAGGGCGCCTACTAGCCCTTCAGGCTCCTTCCTGGGCCATCCCCGCCGTCGATCGGTCTCCTGATCGCCGCGTTAGGGGCACGTCGCGAACGCTTGCGTGTCCTGGATCGGCTCGAACGGCGTGCTGAGCGGGTTCTCATAGCTCTTCACCTGCGAAGTCTCCGTGTCGGTCACGGTCAACGTGA
>JAPUIR010000426.1 GCA_027296805.1 Chloroflexota bacterium
AGGCTGTTGGGCAGCATCACGCGGGAGACAGCCTGCGTGCTCTCGCCGTCGGCGACGACGGTGGCGTCTTCGTCGAGGACGTCGGCGATGTCGCGGTACATGCGATAGAAGTTCATCGGGGTGTCGTCGGCGTCGATCAGGCTGGCAATTTGCGCCGCGTTGGACGCGGACGCTTCACTCAGCGTGCGGCGCCAAGCGTCGATCGGGAGCGGCGCTTCCGGAGCGGCATCGAGAAGCTGGCGCGCGATCGCCTTCGCGTCACCGACCAGACCGACCGCGGCGGGGACGGCGTTCCCGATCTCGCTCGCGTCGATGTCGACCTGGATCACCTTCACCTCGGGGTCGAATCGGGGCGGCGCACCGAAGTGGAAGATCCAGTTCAGGCGAGCGCCGACCAGCAGGATGCAATCGGCCGATTTGAGGGCGTGGGAGCGGGCGCCGGCCGCGCTGAGCGGATGGTCGTCTGGGACGGTGCCTTTGCCCATGGGCGAGGGCAGGAAGGGAAGCTGAAGCCGGTCGACGAGTGCCCGCAGCTCGCTGTCCGCCCCGGCCCAGGCGGCGCCCTTGCCCACAATCAGGAGCGGACGTTGCGCGGAGCTGAGCAGCTCGATGGCCTGCTCGATGTCGGCGTCCGCGGCGATTGGGGCGGGCGCCGGGATCGCAGCAGGGAGAGGCTCGCTCGCGCTGAGCGGAACCTCGCTGGTGATCACGTCGGCTGGGAGGTCGAGGTAGACCGGGCCCGGTCTGCCCCCGAGCGCCGCGCGCTGCGCCGCGCCGATGTAGTAGGGGATGCGAGCGGCGCTGGGGACCGCCACGGAGAGCTTACAGAAGGGCGCAGCGGCGGCGACCTGCGGGGTCTCCTGGAAGTCACCCAGGCCGGCGCGCGCCTGGGCCCCGTTGCCGCCAATCAACAGCATCGGCCAGGTGTTCGCCCAGGCGGTGTAGAGCCCGGTAATCGCGTTCGTCATGGCGGGGCCCGAAGGCACGATGGCGACGCCCAGCTTGCCGGTCACGTAGGACCAAGCCTGCGCGGCGAGCGCCGCTGCCTGCTCGTGGCGGAAGGTGTAGGGGTGAATCTCGGCGCGCGCCGCTTCGGTCAGGATGGCGCCGATGGGGTCGCCGGGCACCTCGAAGACGGTATCGACGCCGATCGCGCGCAGGGAGTCAGCGACAAGCGCGGCGCCGGTCGTCGTGGGTTCGCTGGTCATGGCGGGGCTCCCATCGATCGCGTCCGATGCTGGCGTGCAGGATAGGGCGGTCGGTGGCTCGGGGCGGGCGGCGGCGCCGGCTGGGAGCCGATCACGCGTTCAGGACACGCACCGGGCGGTCCCCGAGAAACGCAAGGATGTCCTCGACCGCCTCGCCGAAGAAGATTGAGTACGTCTCTTTCGTCACATAGCCGACGTGCGGGGTCAGCACAACGTTGTCCAGACGGAGCAAGGGATGCTCGGGGGGAAGCGGCTCCTGATCGAACACATCCAGGGCCGCCCCAGCGATCGAGCGCGTGCGCAGCGCCTCAACCAGTGCGGGCTCCTCAACGATCGGACCGCGAGAGGTGTTGACGAGGTAGGCGGTGGACGGCATGCGATCGAGTTCGTCTCCGCCGATCAGTCCGCGCGTCCGGTCCGAGAGCACGAGATGCACGGTGACGATATCCGACTGCTCGAGCAGCTCCTCTTTGCTCGCGGCCAGGGTTACCCCGATCTCATCCGTCCGCGCGCGGGTGAGATTCTGGCTCCAGGCCAGTACCGACATCTCGAAGGCGCGTCCTATCGTCGCGACTTGCCCCCCCAATCGCCCCAATCCCAGAACGCCCAAGGTCTTCCCCTGCAGGCCTTCGCCAAGTCCCGTTTGCCACTGGCCCGCCCGGACCGCCGCGTGTTCCGCCGGGATGCGTCGGAGTAGCGCCAAGATGAGACCCCACGTGAGTTCGGCGGTGGGGGAGCCCAGCCCGCCAGTGCCACAGACGGTGACGCCAGCCTCACGGGCGGCGCTTAGATCGATCGCGGCGTTGCGCATCCCGGTCGTGACAAGCAGTTGGAGGTTGGGAAGCTGCTCGATCAGCGCACGAGTGAACGGCGTGCGTTCGCGCATGGCGACCACGATCTCAGCGTCGTACAGTCGCTCAGCCAAGGCCGGTTCGTCCGCCAGATGGTCTGCGAACGTGGTGATCTCGGCGAGCGCGCCCACGGCGTCCCAGTCGCCATATTGCCTCGCCACCCCCTGGTAGTCGTCCAGAATCGCGACGCGCATCGCCGCTCAGGCCTCCAGCCCGAAGGCCTGCCGCGCATGTTTGCGTAGGAACTTTGGCCAGACGTGGTCGCGCTGCATGACGCACCCTCCGTTTGCTGCGGACGCTCAGCGTAGGCGATGGCGGCCCCGCCACACCCCGACCGCACGCATCGCGGCAGCGGACCGCTGACTTGCGCTCGTTCAGGCGGATCGGGCGCGCACGATCGCGGCATCGTGCGTATGCCATCGCCAAGGATCTAGGGATGCGGTGCCTGCCCCGGCTCCGATAGGGTCGAGCGATGGAGCTCACCTACTTCGCACACTGCGCGTTTCGCTGGACCTCACCGGGCGGAGTGCGGGTGCTGGCCGACCCGTTCCAGAACGCGTTGCCCGAATCCGACTGGTTCCTCATCCCGTTTCCGGCCGTCGAGGCCGAGATCGCGCTCGTCACGCACGACCACTTCGATCACAACGCGACGCACGGTCTCTCTCGCTACACGACATTGCTCCGGGGCCCGGGCGAGTACCGCCGCGACGACGTGTCGGTCCTGGGGGTCCAGGACGTCCACGCGCGTTACCGCCCGCCGAGACTCAAGCGCAACACCATGTTCGTCGTGGAGATTGAGGGCCTGCGCTGCTGCCACATCGGCGATAACCGCGCGGCACTCCCGGCCGAGGTGAGGGCCGCATTGGGACGCGTGGATCTGCTGTTCGTCACCGTCGACGACTCCTGTCACCTGCTCTCCTTCCCGGAGGTCGACCGCCTGGTCGAGTCCCTCGACCCGAAGGTGGTGGTGCCCATGCA
>JAPUIR010000427.1 GCA_027296805.1 Chloroflexota bacterium
AGGAGTCGCCGATCGTCTTGATTTCGTTGCCGTCGTGTTCGGCCAGGACTTCGCGCACGAGGCGTTCGTGGTCGGCGAGCAGCTCGCGATACTTCGCGTCGCCGTGCTGGACGACGAGGTCGGTGGAGTTCTCCACGTCGGTAAAGAGGATGGTGCGGAAACCGGCGCTCGTCGTTTGGTGCCCGGCCCCCGTAGCGGCGAGTGTCGGGGTGTCACCGAGGAAGCTATGGACTGCTGCGACCACCGCTGCGTCCTGTCCCGGGTCAGTACCGAGGAAGTGATTGTCTCCCTCCAGCGGTAAGAAGCGCGCCCCCGGAATGCTTGCCGCGAGGCGTCGGCCCCACGCGAAGCGACAGATCTGATCGTCGCGGCGATGCATGACCAAGGTGGGAGCAGTCACCCGCTCGGCTTCTGAGCCAATGTCAGACTGGTACACGGCGTCGAGCATGCGCGCTGCGGTCTCCGGCCGGGCTGACTGCCGTTGGATCTCGTTGAACCGACCGATCTGCTCGGGGGTCGCTGTGGGCATGAACAAGGTGGTGAAGAGCTGGCGAAACTGGGGGGTGTCGCGACCCCATCCAGTGCGCACCAGCGTGAGCATGGCTTGTTGCTCTTCGCGCGCGCGCGCGCTGAGGCCTCGTTCGGAGCCAAACCGGACCATGCTCCCGAAGACAAGCAGGTGCGTCACAAGCTCGGGGTGCGCGACGGCGTAGCGGACCGCAGTCTGGCCGCCCTCGGACAGACCGAGCAAGGCGAGCGCGTCGAGTTGCAGCGCGTCGACCACGGCTTCGAGGTCGCCCAACCGCGTCTCGGGGGTGAAGGCTTCGTCCCAAGGGTCAGAGAGTCCAATACCACGACCGTCGTAACGGACGAGCTGGTGGTGTGCAGCAACGTTCTCCCAGAACGAGCGGGTCGTCTCCCACTCCCACTCCAACTCCAGATGGGTTAACCAGCCGAGCGTGCGGACGATGGCTGGGCCGCTCCCCACCGTGGCGTAGGCGATCTTGATGCCATCCGACGTGGTGCAGTACCGAATCTCCTGTTCCATCACCTCTCCCCCACCACGAACAGCCGCACTGGCTCCGGGAACCCCTTCAAGGTCGTCTCGCCCTGGTCGTCGAACGGGAACAGCTTGCCCGTGCAGAGTTCCTTGACGACGTTGGAGACCAGCACCTGCCCCGGCTCCGCCCGGTCACAGACCCGCGCCGCCAACTGCACGGCGCTGCCGAAGTAATCGTCGTCCTTCGCGATCGGCTCACCCGCGTTCAGGCCAACACGGACGCGCACTTCGGCCCCCGCCAACTCCCGCTGGATTTGTAGTGCGGCCTCGACTGCGCTGACCGCTGACGTGAAGGCGGCGAAGATGCCGTCGCCCGTGTGCTTGACCTCCTCACCCCCGTTGGCTGCGAGGGCCGCCCTTACGGCGGTGTCGTGGCCGTCGAGGACCTCTTGCGCCTTGGCGTCGCCGAGGGATTGGGTGAGGGCGGTGGAGGATTCGAGGTCGGTGAAGAGGAGGGTCTGGACCCCGTGGTGGCCCTCGGCGGCGCGGGATGGTGGCTCATCAGGTGCGTGTTGGTCAAGGAAGGCCCGGATGAGCTGAGCAGCCTCGGCGGCATCGCCGTACCAGGGGAACATCGCCTCGCCGTCGAGGAGACGCAGCGAGGCGTTCGGCAGGGTCGCCGCTAGGCCACGGACGAGGTCGAGTGGGGGAGCGAGCGCCCCACGGCGATGCGCGAGGAGCGTATCCGCGGTGACCGCGGAGGCATAGGGAGCGGCGTCATCCTGGGCGTCGCCTCGTCGCAAAGCACGGGCGAACGTCTTCCCGTCCCAATGCCGTAGGTTGTCCCCGAGTGCTCGAATGGCTCTCGCGTCCCCGCCTCGTCCTACCCCCGCTGTCGCAATCGTGTCGGTGTAGGTCTCCCAATCCGCGTCTGCGAGCTGCTCGAAGGCGGCGATCCGCAGGGTTTCCGCGTGCGCGGCGGTGCGGAGAAAGCCGCTCCAACAGACGAGGCGGCGGACACGCTCGTTGAGCTCGGCAGCCGCTCGAATGGCGCGCGGGACGCCGCGGTACACGGCAAGAAGCGCGAACTCCGAGAGTCCAACGGCGTCCGCAACCGCGGCGATGTCGGCTGGCGCCTGCGCCCAAGCATCGTCGTCCGCGCCCCCGGAGAGTCCGAATCCCCGCTGCTCCATGAAGACGACCCGACGTCCGGCACTGAGGGCTTGGAGGAAGTCGAGATGGACAGGGAGCAGCGACTGAAGCCACCAATAAGACCCGAATCCGCCGAGGGTGACGACGGGCAGTCCCGCGCCCTCTCCCAGCTCGGCGTAGGCGAGGTCGACGCCGTCTTCGGTGCGAGCGTATTGGATGGGCGGCGCGTCCATGGGTCCGAGTCTAGATGGGTGAGGCGCAAGCCGCCGTAGCAGCGTCAGGGCGCGCGATGTTGGGGCAGCCGTGCATCGAACAGGGCGACGACCCCCGGCAGCACCACAACGGTCGCCAGCCAGCTCAGCGCCATAATCGACAGCAGCAACACGCCGACGATGATGTACGGCACCAGGGAGGCGAAGAGCATGGGGATGAAGCCCAGCGCGATGATCACTGCGGTGCGCGTCAGAGCCCGTGCCGGCTCCTCGAAAAATTCCGTCCGCGCCGCGGCGCTGGTCGGATGCGCCAAGCGCAGGGCCCGGT
>JAPUIR010000428.1 GCA_027296805.1 Chloroflexota bacterium
GTGGTGGTCGTCCTTCTTGTCGAGGCCGTAAGCCAGTGCGGCGGCGGTCGGCTCATTGACGATGCGCAGCACATTGAGCCCCGCGATCTTGCCCGCATCTTTCGTAGCGTTGCGCTGGCTGTCATCGAAGTAGGCGGGCACGGTGATGACCGCATCGGTCACGGGCTCGCCTAGGTAGGCCTCGGCGTCCGCCTTGAGCTTCTGCAAGACCATGGCGGAGATCTCCGCCGGGCTGTAATCCTTGTCGCCCATCTTCACCCAGGCGTCGCCGTTGCTCGCCTCGACCAAGGTGAAGGGAAGGATCTCGGTGGCGGCCTGAACCGAGGCATCCTGGAAGCGCCGGCCGATCAAGCGCTTGACGCTATAGACCGTGTTCTCCGGGTTCGTAATCGCCTGACGCTTGGCGATCGTCCCCACCACGCGCTCGCCGTCCTTCGTGGACGCCACGATTGAGGGCGTGGTGCGGTTGCCCTCCGCGTTGGGAATGACGACCGCCTCCCCGCCTTCCATGACGGCGACGACGGAGTTCGTCGTTCCCAAGTCAATGCCGATGACCTTGCCCATTTTGTTCTCCCGTCAGGCGCCCCAATGAGCGCGCAGTGTATTCATTCAGGCTCGGGTGAGCCGCTATCGGCTTCTGTCGCTTCGCCGCTGGCGGCGTCATCTCGCTGCTCGTCGCCCTCTTCATCGTCCTGTCCGGCGCCCACAATCACACGGGCGGGCCGCAAGACTCGGTCACCCAGCAGATACCCCTTTTGCACCTGCGCCAGGATCTGGCCGGCGGGGCCGGGCGCCTGACCGATCGCCTCGTGGAAGTTGGGGTCGAACGGTTGGTGCTCGGCCGCGATCGGCGCCAGCTCCTTTTGCTCCAGGAACTGGTAGAGCTTCTGCTCGATCAGACGCACCCCGTCGACCCAGGCCGCGGGGTCTGTTGCATGGTCGGCCTCCATCGCGCGTTCGAAGTCGTCCACGACCGCGAGGAAGTCGAGCAAGAGGGCGGCTTGTGCGCCCCGCACTCGCTCCCCCATCTCTTGCAGCGCTCGCCGCTTGTAGTTCTCGAGGTCTGCCTGCGTCCGTTGCCAGGCCTCCAAGCGCTTGTCCGCCTCTCCCTTGAGGGTTTCGAGCTCCGCCTTGAGTTCAGCGATCTCGGCCGCCATCGACGCCGCGCTGACGCCGCTGGGTGGGCCCAGCGCGCTGGAATCGTTGTCGGCCGACTGCGCGCCTTCGCTGTTGGCGCCGGCGGCCGGGGTGCCGTCTTGCTCGGGGGCCATGTACTTGTGTTCTTCTCTCAGGCGGACGTTCAGCCCGCTGCCGTCGCTAGGAGCCCCCGGCGCTTGCGCTAGTAGCCATAGACGCGTTCCATCATTTCCTGGAGCAGCGTGCTGAGGTAATCGACGCTGGCCACGGAGCGCTCGTAGGGCATCCGAGTGGGGCCCAGCACGCCGACGAAGCCGGTCATTTCATCCTCCGCGCCGTACGGCGCAAAGACCACCGTGCAGCCGCTCAGCTCTTCGGCGCGGTTCTCGCTGCCAATCACGACCCGCACTCCCCGCTGGCCAAGCTCCGCGCTGGGCACCACCATGTCCGTCACGTGGCGGTCCATCAGAGCCATCAGATCCACGGCCTGTTCGTGGTTGGCCTGGAACTCCGGCTGGGCCAAGACCCCGCTGATCCCCTCGATGCGGGGACCGATGTCCCGTGCGGCCTCGTCGTCGAGGACGCGACGAACCGAATCCACCACGACGCGCTCCAGCGGATCGCTGGGGGGCTCTGTGCGGCTCAGCTCGACCCGGGACTTGCCCGCCAGCCGTTGATTGAGCCGGTGGGAGAGCTCCCCCAAGTCGGAAGCGTCCGTACCCTCCGGCAGGGTCACGAGCTGCTTCAGCACGCGGGCTTCCTTCAGCACCACGATCAGCAGCGCCATCAATTCCTGCAGGCCGATCAGCTCCACCTGCCGTACTCGCAGCTCGCGTGCCCGGGGCGGCGCCACGATGGCCAGCAATCCAAGCGAGCGCGCCAGCACGACGGCCGCCAAGTCCAACCATTCGTCGAGTTCGGGGGCGGTCTGGTAGAACTGGTGTCGGATCGTCGCCTTCTCCTCGCCCGCCAGATCCACCTGACCCATGAGCGATTCCACGAAGAAGCGATACCCCGTCTCGGACGGCACGCGCCCCGCTGAGGTGTGCGGATGCGTAAGGAGGCCCTCGCTCTCGAGCGCCTTCATCTCGTTGCGGATCGTGGCTGGCGAGGCGGGCAGCGAATACTTCTCGCGGATCGCTTTCGATCCGACAGGCGTCGCGGTCTCGATGTACTCGTGGACCACGAGGCGAAGAATTCCCGCCCGGCGCTGCGTCAGCGGCACGGTCTTCCACTTCCCGTCTCTTTAGCACTCTCCACGTGAGAGTGCTAATTCGCGTAGTCCGATCGTATCAGGCGGCCATTTTGGCGGTCAACACGCGGGAGTACGGCGAACTGCCGCCTCAGCGGCTTATGTGTCGGCGGCGATGCTGGTACGGCGGCCCGGGAAGGGCGAAACTGACGCTATGCCAGATGGAACCGACTCTGAGCCGCGCCGCGTCGTGATCACCGGCGTCGGCGCCATTACGGCCGCGGGACCAACCGCCCCCGACCTGTGGACCGCCCTGATCGAAGGGCGCAGTTGCCTGACACCCCTCGCCGACGGCCTCGAACCCCGCTTCGGTGGGCAGGTCGCGAACTACGAAGGCCCCGCTGGGGTGCCGGAGCGCTTCACGGGGTTGATGGGGCGCAGCGCCCGCTTCGCCCTGGACGCCACGATCCAGGCCATCGCCGACGCGGATATCCAGTTCAACGCGGAGAACGCCTATTTGGTCGCCGCCCTGATCGGAACGGCCCACGGCCCTGGGGCGACGGAGGGGGGCGGCCGCGCCCAGCTCAACACCGGACTGGCGGGCGCGACGATCGGCCTCAACATCGCCGGTCCCAGCTTCACCGTCGGGGCGGATGGCGCCTCCGGAGTCAGTGCGCTCATACAGGCCGCGCAGCTGATTCAAGCCGGGATCGTCAACGTCGCGGTCGCGGGAGGAGCCGAAGCGCCCCTGCGAGAAGACGTCGTCGCGGCCTACGAAGAGGCCGGCCTGCTCTCCGCCAACAACAGCGCCGATGCCCTGCGCCCGTTCGACGCGCGGCGGGACGGATTGCTGCTGGGCGAGGGCGCGGCCGTCCTGGTTTTGGAGGACCGCGAGCTCGCCGCGCAACGCGGGGCTCACGTGTACGCGGAGCTCGTTGGCGGCGCGCAAACCGCCGGCCCGCCGGGCGATGGCGCTCCACCCACCGACGTCACGATCGCCCGCCGCTCGATCGGCGACGCGCTCAAGGTCTGCGGTCTGGCGCCGAGCGAGATCGACATGGTGTTCACGGCGGGGGCCGGCACCGTGGAAGGCGACAAGCGCGAAACGGACATCTTGGAGCGATCGTTCGGATCGCGCATCCAAGACATGTATCTCACGTCCGTCAGCCCCACTGTGGGATACACGGCGGGCGCCGCGGGCGCGATCTCGGCCGCGGCGGCCGCGTTCGCCATCTCGGAGGGGATCGTGCCGCCGCACGCCACCTACGCGGAACCGGACGCCGATTGCGCGCTGGATATCGCGCAGCGCGTGCAGCGTGATCACCTCTACGGGGCGGTCGTCAGCGCCTACGGCACGATGGGCCAGAACGCGACCCTCTTGATTCGACGTCACGTGCCGGAGGCTGGCGACGCCATCCCCTTGGCGGAGTAGCACGGGCCATCCCGCGGGCAGGCTTGGGAGGAACGAATCGATGGACATCGCCTGGATCGGACACGCCGCATTTCGCCTGCGCGGTCGCGACGCGGCGGTCGTGATGGACCCCGCCCCCTCCAGCACGGGCTTCCGCTTGGGGCGGCCCCAGGCCGATCTCGTCACGGTCTCCAACGACGCGCCCGAACACTCCTGGATCGGCGGCGTGGCGGGCGAGCCACTTGAGCTGATCGGCCCCGGTGAGTACGAGGTGAAGGACGTGCTCGTCACCGGCGTCCCCACGGCCGGACCCCCGGGCAACGGCGACGCGAGACGCAACGTGGCCTTCGTGGTCACGATCGACGACATCGTGGTGGCGCACCTGGGCGACATGGGAGCGGCGCCCTCGGGCGACGCCCTAGAGGAGCTCAACCGCGCCGACGTGCTCCTGCTGCCGGTGGGCGGCAACGGCCACATGGACGTGGAGACCGCCACCAAGATCATGGGTCTGTTGGAGGCGCGCCTGGTCATCCCCATGCTCTACAAGGCGGGCTCGGAGAGCGGCACGCTCGATTCGATCGACGGATTCCTCAACGCGACGGGGGCGACGCTTCCCGAGGAGACGGAGAACCACATCAATCTCTCGCGGCGCGATCTGCCCCAGAACACCACGATCCTTGTTCTCTCGCCGCGAGGCGAAACGGACTAGGACGCTAGAGCGACCGGGCCAGCGTTGCCCGCTGCGCCTTGGTCAGCCCGGTCACGACCCGCTGGTAGGCGTGATCGATCATGTCTTGGATCTCATCGTCCGCGATCCCCGCATCGAGGTAGACCGTGTTCCAGTGCCGCTTGTTGGTGTGATAACCCGGAATCACGCCCTCGAACTGGCTCCGCAGGTGGAGTGCGAGTTCTGGTTCGCACTTCAGCGTGACTCGCTCCCGCTCGTCCGAATGGCTCACCAAGGCGAATATCTTTCCCGCGATGCGGAAGACGAGTGTGTCGGCGTTGAAGGGGTAGTCCTCACTGGCGCCCGGTTGAGAGCGACAGAGCGCCTCAACGTCTTCGAGCGTCACGCGGCCTTAGGCATCCGCCGTCTGCAGCGATTCCAAGAACTCCGCGTTGGTCTTGGTGCGCGAGAGTCGGTCGAGCAAACGTTCCGTGGGCTCGGTCTGACTCGCGCCTGAAGAACTCAGCATCGACATCATGCGGCGCAGCAGCCACACCTTCTGGATCTCGTCTCCACCCAGCAGGAGCTCTTCGCGGCGGGTGCCGCTGACCGCGATATCGATCGAAGGGTAGACGCGGCGTTCCGCGAGCTTGCGGTCAAGCCGGACCTCCCAGTTACCCGTGCCCTTGAACTCCTCGAATACGACATCGTCCAAGCGGCTGCCGGTGTCCACGAGACAGGTGGCGATGATCGTGAGGCTGCCGCTCTCCTCCGCCTTGCGCGCGGAGCCAAAGAAGCGCTTGGGCGGATACAGCGCCACCGGATCGATTCCGCCGGAGAGCGTGCGCCCGCTGGGCGGCATCTCCAGGTTGTAGGCCCTGGTCAGGCGAGTGATCGAGTCCATCAGGATGACGACGTCGCGGCCACATTCCATCAGTCGCTTGGCGCGCTCCAGCGCCATCTCCGCGACACGGGTGTGGTCCTCCACCGGCTCGTCGAAGGTGGAGGCGAAGACCTCGCCATCCACGGTCCGGCGCATGTCGGTGACCTCCTCCGGCCGCTCCCCGATGAGCACGACCATGAGATGCGCGTCCTTGTGGTTTTCGGCGATGCCACGCGCGATCGACTTGAGCAGCATCGTCTTGCCCGCCTTGGGCGGCGAGACGATCAGGCCGCGCTGCCCGCGGCCCAAGGGAGCGATCAGATCGATCAAGCGGCCCGAGAGCTCCGTGGGATCGTCGATCTCGAGCCGGAACCGCTGGTTGGGGAAGATGGCCGTGAGATTCTCGAAGAACGGACGCTGGCGTGCTTCCTCCGGATCCTGGCCGTTGACCAGATCGACGCGCAGCAGGCTGTAGTACTTCTCGCCCGGTTTGGGCGTGCGCACGCCGCCCGTGACGTAGTCCCCCACCCGCAACGAAAACTTGCGCACCTGGGACTGCGAGACATACACGTCCGAGGGCGACGGCAGCATGGACTCCCCGCGCAGGAAGCCATAACCGTCGTCGACGGTGTCCAGGACCCCTCCCGCCAAGAGTTCGCCGTCGCTCTCGGTATTGGCCTGCAGCAGCCGGTACATCAGCTCCTGCTTCTTCAAGCTGCCGGCGCCTTTGACGCCCAGCTCCTTCGCGGCCTCGACCAGCTGATCTCGGGTCTGTGTTTCAAGTTCGGCGATATTCAAGACGGTGGACCTTGCACTGCACGCTTTCGCGGACGCGCACGGCACAAAGTGAGGACCGGCGCGTGAGACGAGGGCGATGACGGGGGGTGCCTGCGCGGGGTTGCTCCCCCGAACCGTTTCAAGCACCTGCATAGATCGTAGGCAGGCTATGGACGGAACGCAAGCCGATTCCGGTACCGAGTACTGGGACGGCAAGCGCCCTGCGATTTCCCCTCGCCTAGCCGGAGCCCACCACCGTCGACTGCGCGCGTTCCCAATCCGCCAAGAAGGCATCGATTCCTTTGTCGGTCAGCGGGTGCTTCACCATCTGCTTGAGCACCTTGTGCGGCAAGGTGGCGATGTGGGCGCCCGCGGCCGCGCAGGCCTGGACGTGGCCCGTGTGCCGCACGCTGGCGGCGATCACTTGGGTGGGCAGGTGGTAGCGGTCGAACAGCTCCAGCACCTCGCGCACCATCGCAACGCCATCCTGTCCGATATCGTCCAGGCGGCCGATGAACGGGCTGACGTAAGTCGCGCCGGCGTTGGCCGAAAGCAGCGCCTGATTGACGGAAAAGACGAGCGTGGTGTTGACGTGGATCCCCTCGGCGCTGACACGGCTGATCGCTTCCAGTCCGGCTTCATCGACGGGGATCTTCACCACCACGTTGGGATGCCAGGAGGCAAGCTCGCGCGCCTCCACCACCAACTCGTCGGCGCTGCGGCTGACGCACTCGGCGGAGATGGGCCCGTCCACGATCTCGGCGATCTCTAGGATGCGCTCGCGGTAGGTGACGCCGTCGCC